>JANPDB010000575.1:0-6717 GCA_031431255.1 Acidimicrobiia bacterium
TGATCGCTGCACAGAACGCGGCGGCTCCCCAGTTCGCGAGGAGGTCGTGGGGGCGGGCCATGTGCAACAGCGGGTGCCACTTCTTCTCCGTGGCTCGCGCCTCGACCCAGTCGGAGCGCGCCGGAGATCCGGCGTCCATGATGTGGGTGTCCGTCACGTGAAGCAGACGCAGCAGGACCCGACCGCGACCCCGGGTCAGCGCGGCCGGATCGCCACCCAACTCCGACCGAAGGGTCTCCGTCTCTCCGGGGGCGCTCATTATCGGCGAATACCCACTTGGATTCGATGGGATGAGTCGGCGTTCGGTCGTGCTGACTAGAGCCGTCATGTCCGTCACCGTAGCGGTGTCGCCCGTGAACTGCCGGAGTGCCTTCGACGAACGCAGGGCAAACGGCGTTTCGAGGGCGGACGGGCCCAAAGGCGGAAGAGCCCGCCTGCCGATCGCCTCTAGGTTGATGTCGCTTGGTCGACTCAGCCCCCACCGCGTCATCCCCGCCGGACGAGGCGGTCACTCCACGCCGCCGCAGAGATGCGAAGCCGGTGGCGTCGCGCCGCACCCTGTTGGACCGGGTGGGCTGGATGCTCGTCGGCCTCGGTGTGCTGGTCCTGTTCGCCAAGCTCGGCGGGATCTCCAGCGCCGGCTACGGCTGGCCGTCGTGGAAGCCGTGGACGTGGCGGCCCGGCGCGCTGTTCCGCGACACCACCGCCACCGGCGGCGACATGGGTGCCCACGTGTGGACGCCCGACTTCCTTCGCAAGCACGTCCTTTCGACGTTCAATGCAACAGGTTGGTCGAAGGACTGGTTTGCCGGGTTCCCGGTACTGCACTTCTACTTCCCGCTGCCGAGCTGGGCGATCGTGGCCGTCGGAGCGGTGATCCCGCCGAACATCGCCTTCAAGCTGGTGAGCGTCGCAGGTCTCCTTTCACTGCCGTTCGCCGTGATGCTGCTCGCCCGCTTTGCGCAGTTGGCGCGGCACTACCGCTACCTGTTCGCGATGGCGGCAATCGTGTTCGTCCTCGATCCCGGCTACTCGATCCTCGGCGGGAATGCGATGTCAACCCTTGCCGGAGAGTTCTCGTTCTCCATCAGTCTTTCGGCCTGCGTCGTCTACCTCGCACTGCTCATACGGGTCCAGTGCACCGGTCGAGGTCACCTCGCTGCGGTCGCGGCGCTCACGGTAACGGGCCTCTCCCATCTTCTTCCCACCTTGTTCGCCGGACTGAGCACATTGGTGATCGTCTGTGTGCATATGACCGTTAGAGGTGCGGCGGGCATCAGGCGCCGGCTCCTCGACACCGCGATGATCGGCGGACTCGCGGCGATGCTCGCGGCGTTCTGGGTGTTGCCGTTTGCCACGCATCTCGCCTACACCAACGACATGGAGTGGGAGACGGCCACCGCCTATGTGGGTGCGCTGTTCCCACCGTCCGCCAAAGAACCGCTGACCGGTGCGGCGATCATGGGTGCGGTCGTGGTGCTCGCGGTGCTCGGTGGTGTGACCCAGCTGATCCGATTCGGAACGGCACTGGGCGCGAAGCGAGAGCCGGATTCGGAGGCCCGATTCGCGACCTGTCTGACGCTCATGGCGACGGGCGCAGCGCTGGCGTTCCGGTTCCCACCCTCGTTCCGCATCCTCAACGAGCGGGCGCTGCCGTTCTACTTCCTCTCGTGTTGTCTTCTGGCCGCGTTCGGGCTCATCGCTATCGGTCGGGTCGTGGCCAGCGCCGCGCAAGCGCTCGCCTTACGCACACAGCGCCGCGTTCCCGAATGGCGCTACGCCCCCGTCACCGGCCTCGTCACCGTCGCTGCGGTGTGCTGGTGGAGCGTGGGCGGTGTCATGGGCATTCTTCCAGGAGTCGTCCCCGTGCCGAAGCTGGGCGCCACGGGCCTCGGTGTGCAACGGGCCGATCGGATCGGCGAGGTGAACCCGGTGGCCGTCTGGGCCAAGGACAACTACGACGGCTTCGAGGCCACCCCCGAATGGCCGGAACTACGCGCGCTGATCAACACGATGATCGACGTCGGCAAGACGTACGGCTGCGGACGGGCAATGTGGGACTACGAGGACGAGTTCGCCCGGTATGGCACCGAGTTCGCTCCGGCGCTGCTCCCGATGTGGACCGATGGGTGCATCGGCTCGATGGAAGGGCTCTTCCTCGAATCGTCACCGAGCCTGCCGTATCTCCTCATCAATGCGTCGTTGCTTTCGGCTCGTCCCGGCGACCCGCAGAGCCGGCTCCCCTATCCGGGCCTCGATGTCAGCCAGGGCGTTGCCAGGCTGCAGCAGTGGGGCGTTCGCTACTACCTGGTGTTCTCCCCGGCGGCGCAGCAGCAGGCCCGGGTGAACGCGGACCTCAAGCTCGTCGCCTCCACGCCCTACACGCGCGACTGCGAAGCCGAGGAGGTCTCCGCCAAGACGTGCCCGACCACCTGGGAGATCTACCAGGTCGCCGACTCGCCGCTCGTGGCTGGTATAGCGATCCAACCGGCGGTGGTCACCCGCATCAAACAGACGCAGCGGGGCGGCTGGCTTGACGTGGCCATGGCGCAGTACATCGACCAGGCCCGGTACCCGGTGCCGTTCGCTGCCGACGGGCCGAAGGAGTGGCAGCGGGTTGGCGCAAGGGTCGATCGGCCGTTCGCTTCGAACTTCGGGGACGGGACGACGATCGCACCGGCGGCGCCCCAAATCCTTCCGGCCGTCGAGGTCACCGAGATCGTGGAGGGCAACGGCTCGATTTCGTTCGGGGTGGATCGGGTTGGCGTCCCCGTCGTCGTGAAGGAGTCGTACTTCCCCACGTGGAGGGCGCGGGGAGCAAACGGTCCGTATCGGCTCGCCCCGAACATGATGGTGGTGATCCCGACGGCACGCACGGTGACGATGCGCATCGAACGAGACGCTGCCGGGACCCTTGGTCTCGCTCTCACCGCCTTGGGCGTGCTCTCGTTCTCCGTGTTGGCGATCCGGGCCCGGAGTTCCCGGAACTTTCTCTGAACTTCTCGGTCGCCCGGCTGGGCGTGGAAAGCCAAGGTTGGGCAAGACCTAACCCGGACCTTGACCTCCCCGAATGCGGCAATCCGTACCGTTGCTGTCATGGAGCGCAAAAGGGCTTGGATCACCGCCGGTGTCGTCGCCGTCACCTTCACCACCTCCGCATTGGCAGTGATGGCAAACACCGGCCTTCTTGCGACGTCACCGAGCGATCGCAACGTCGGCCGGTTGACCCCGGTGGACATCACGCTGATGTCGACCCAGCCGTCGACGACGACAACGGCCAAACCCGGTGTGACCGTGCGTTACGAAGACGTGTACGTGACGCTGCCCGCCGTCGAGGCAACAACGCAGCCTGCTGCGACGGCGGAGCCTGTGGCGGTGTCGAAGGCCGCCGGGCCCGTTGCGAAGCGCCGCGCCGCGCCGACCTCGGCCGAACACGAACTCGCGGAAACCCACGAAGGAGAAGAAGACGATGACTGAACGTGCCCCGAAGGCCCGGATCGCCCGCAAGGGTCGCCGTCCGCACCCAGCCCGCAACGCGCGGCTGATCAGCACCGGTGCGGCCGCGAGCCTGACGCTCGGCGTGGTCGCCGCGCTCGCCATCAGTAATGCCTCCGCCGCATCGCGGGCCTCGGCTGCGATGGTCGTGGAGCAGACGATCGGTGACCCTGCTCCGGTGAGCTCGTCCGCGAGGCCCACGCCGGCGACGATCATGGTGATCCGGCGTATCCACTACCTACCGGCCGCCTCCACCTTGGCCCCGGTCCCCCAGGCCGCCACTGATGCCGTCGTGTTCTCGCCGCAGCCCGCGGTTCGTTCCGCTGCGTCGCGAGTGGCCACTCCGAAGGCGTCGGCCGTGCGCCGAGCGGCCGTGAAGCGCAACGCGCCGAACCGAGTAGCGCGGCGCTCCACAAAGGCCAGCTGACCCGGCCGAAAGGAACCGTTCGATGAACGACGTCGTCAACTTCGCCGCCATGGGCACGACCGGACATCTCGAGGTGTCCGGTCCTCACGCGCGTCGACTGGCCAGGAGCGCCGTCGCCCTGATCGACGCGCTGGAGCAGCTTTGGTCGCGGTTTCTTCCAACGAGTGACGTCTCCCGTCTCAATACGTCCGGGGGAGCCCCGGTCGCTGTCCACCCATCAACGGCGGGGCTCCTCGAACTTGCTGTCGCCGCGTGGCGGGGAACCGACGGAAGGTTCTCACCGTTTCTCCAGCGGGCGATGCTCGACATCGGATATCGACGGTCCCTGTCGAAGGACCCGATGCTCACCCCATCCGGGCGTCTCGCGTCACCGAGCTATGTGCCGTGTACGGACTCTCCGTTGCATTTCGATCGCCGGGCGGGAACCGTGACCCTCGACGCCGGTGTTGGTCTCGATCTCGGCGGCATCGCCAAGGGCTTCTCCGCTGATCTCGTGTTGGCTGGACTGGTTGCCGGCGGAGCGGTCTCGGCCCTGGTGGACATCGGCGGCGACATGGCCTTTGCGTCGGTCGAGGGTAACGACCGCAAGCCGGTGTCGTGGAGCATCTCCGTGGACGATCCCTTCGAACCGGGTGTCGCCATCGATCACCTGACGGCGCTACGCGGCGGCGTGGCGACCTCGTCGACCCTCCAGCGCCGATGGGTCATGCCGACCGGCGAGAGCGTTCATCACCTGATCGATCCGACGACCGGCTGGTCGTGTGCGACCGACGTCGCCGCGGTCACCGTCCTCGCCGATTCGTGTGCGAACGCGGAGGTGCTCGCCAAGCAGTTCGTCCTTCTCGGGGCCGACGCTGCCGCAACGGCCGCCGAACGCCTAGGCGTTGATGTGCTCATCGTGGGGTATGACGGGGCGGCCCGTCGAATCGGGCAGTGGGATCGGGTGAACTCATGACTACGCATTTCTGGTGGTACGTGGCCCGAGGTTCCGGGATCTCGGCCTGGTTCTTCGGAGCCACCTCGGTCATGACGGGACTGCTCCTCTCCTCGAAGGCGACGCTCAAGCCTCGTCCGAATTGGCAGCTCGATCTCCACCGCTACCAAGGGGCCGTATCCCTTTTGATGTTGGCGCTCCACCTCTCGGCCCTGGTCGCCGACACGTACAGCCACTTCACCCTTTCGGGGATATTCGTCCCGTTCGCGTCATCGTGGAAACCACTGCCGGTTGCGTGGGGCATCGTGGCGATGTATCTCCTGATCACCGTCGAGGTGACCTCGCTCCTCCGCAAACGGATCTCGGAGAGGGTCTGGCACACCATCCACCTGAGCAGTCTCATCGCCTACCTGCTTTCCACCGCGCACTTCTTCCAGGCGGGCACCGACCATCGACGCGCACCTGCGCTTCTGGCGATCGTGGCGATGACGGGTCTCAACCTCGGTCTGCTGAGCTTTCGCATCCTGGCTGACCCGAGGGCTCGCCGTGCCGTGTGCCGTCCCCCACGACTCACCCCGGCCGATCCTCAGGCCTGCAACGATGTCGTGTCGTGAGGGTTCTCCTGGTCGAAGATGACGACGGCATCGCCCTGCCGCTCGAAGCGGGCCTCGCCCACCACGGGTATGAGGTCACGCGGGTGTCGCGCGGCGCCGACGTCCATGCCGCTCTGCCGGTTGACATCGTTCTTCTTGACCTCGGCCTGCCGGACATGGACGGTCTCGACGTTTGCCGGTCGCTGCGCCAGATCGACGAGAAGCTCCCGATCATCGTCATCTCGGCCCGGGGTTCGGAGATCGATCGGGTGGTCGGGTTGGAGCTCGGCGCCGACGACTATCTGGCGAAGCCGTTCGGCATGCGGGAGCTCATCGCCCGGATCCGCGCGGTGATGCGCCGGGCGGAGCCAGTGTCCACGACCCCGGTAGAGGCGGAGGGGGCCGATGCGGCCGACAGTGAATCGGGGGCGCATGACTCCCGAGTCCGAGCAGTAGGTGCACTTACAATTGACCTTCGCACGCACCGCGTGATGCTTGACAGCGAAGAGCTTTCACTCACGACGAAGGAATTCGGCGTGCTCGCGATGCTCAGCGCCGACCCGGGTGCTGTGGTCACGCGGTCCGATCTCATCGAGCAGGTGTGGGACGAGCATTGGTACGGGCCGACGAAGACCCTCGACGTACACGTAGCCCAGCTGCGCAAGAAGCTCGGCAGTCCAGCGTGGATAGAGAACGTCCGATCGATCGGCTACCGGTTGGTCGATCCCGGCGCAACTTCGGCATGACAACCCCGGACCCCGCCTCGTGATTCGTCGGCTCCTGGCCAGTTCGCTGGTGTTGATCACGTTCGTGCTCGTTGTGCTCGGCGTGCCGTTCTGGCGAACCATCATCGAGTCCGAACGCCAGGATCTCCGTACGGATCTCGAGCGCGACGCGGTGGTCCTCGCCGGGCTCGTCGAAGATTCGCTCTCCGAGGTGAACGACATCGGGATCGCCCAGGTTCGCGTCGATGCGGTGAAGGTGGCCGACCGGTACTCTCGCCGCACCGGAGCTCGCGTGGTCATCGTCGACGCCAAAGGAGTCGCCCTCGCCGACAACGAAGCCCCCGCGGACACGCGGTCGTTTGCCACGCGGCCAGAGATCGTCGATGCGCTCGCCGGGAGGGTCGGGGTCGACCAGCGCTACTCCCAGACCCTCGGTCGGTCAGCGTTGTTCGTCGCGGTGCCGGTCTCGTCCGGTGGGACCATGCTCGGGGCCGTTCGGCTGAGCTTCACCACGGCCGAACTCGACCGCCGTATCCGTTCGAT
>JANPDB010000576.1:0-1586 GCA_031431255.1 Acidimicrobiia bacterium
CGAGAGTCTTCAGCAGCGTGTTGGAGGCCGCCGTCGACAGCATGTGGACCTCGTCGAGGATGTAGACCTTGCGACGGCCTGCGGTGCCGAGGGACGCCCGGCTGACGAGCTCACGCATCGTGTCGACACCATTGTTCGACGCCGCGTCCATCTCGATGACGTCCATTGAGGTGCCCGCGGCAACCTGCACACACGAGTCACAGGCACCGCACGGCTCGCCGTCTTGGAGGTCCGTGCAGTTGAGCGCCTTGGCCAGGATGCGGGCCGAGGTGGTCTTGCCGCAGCCGCGCGGACCACAGAAGAGGTAGGCGTGCGCCACGCGGTCGTGGCGCACCGCGTTGCGAAGCGTCTCCGAGACGTGTTCCTGCCCGACCATGTCCGCGAAGCGCTGCGGGCGGAAGCGGCGGTAGAGGGACTGATACGTCACGCCGAAGACTGTACCGGCAGGGGTAGGACACCCCGCCCCCGCGGGGGTCACGACTGCCAACCGTTCAGCGCCGCGAGGCGAAGAAGTCCTTCAGCAGATCGGAGGATTCCTCGGCACGAACGAATGGAGTCACGGCCGCTTCGTGGTTCAGGCGGGCATCTGCGCACAGGTTGTACAGCGATCCGGTCGCGCCCGCCTTCGGGTCACCGGCTCCGTAGACCACGTGAGCCACCCTCGCGTTGATCACGGCGCCGGCACACATCGCGCACGGTTCGAGGGTGACCACCAGGGTGGCGTCGTCGAGCCGCCACCGACCGACGGCAGCAGCGGCGTCACGGAGGGCGAGCACCTCGGCGTGGGCCGTCGGGTCCCCCGTACGTTCACGCTCGTTGTGCCGAGAGGCAACGACCTTCCCGTCGACGACCACCACCGCCCCCACGGGGACATCGCCGTGGGCCAGAGCCAGGACAGCTTCGGCGAGGGCGAGGCCCATCAGGGAGTTGAGATCGAGTGTTGCGGCAGCGGAACCGGTCACCCGGCCGACCCTACACACGTCCGGCAGCGGCTGGGCCCCGCAGAGGCCACCCCGTGGGTGCCGAAGCGCAGCGGAGGCGGGGCCCGCCGGCAATGTCACTGGCCGAGGGTGAGTGCGAACGTGAGGAGCGAAGCGACGAGCGTTGCCTCGAAGCCCCGCAGAGGCCACCCGGTGGGTGCCGAAGCGCAGCGGAGGCGGGGCCCGCCGGCAATGTCACTGGCGGAGGAGGTGGGATTCGAACCCACGGTGAGTTGCCCCACACACGCTTTCCAAGCGTGCCGATTCGGCCGCTCTCGCACTCCTCCCGGCCGCTCTCACGAACCGAGGGCTTCCTCGAGGAGGAAACGACCCGGACCGAAACAGCGTCGCAGAGGCTAGTCTGAGCTGGAGCGCGCAGCGATGCGTGTTCCGTCCACCTCGGGCGACCGCAACCGGTGCCGCCCGGTGTGGGCGGTCGGGTCCTGCGCAACGAGAACCCCATGAACCGAGTCAGGGCCGGAAGGCAGCAGCTCTCAGTGAGGACCCTCGTGTGCCGCAGATCGCCTGGCCGTCCACTCCCGGCGGCATCGTCGCGTCGAGCGGGCGCAGTCGTCGGACGCCAGTTCGACGGTCGGCGGGCCCGTT
>JANPDB010000577.1:0-4324 GCA_031431255.1 Acidimicrobiia bacterium
AGATCTGATGTCGACCCGACGCCGAAAAACGAAAACGGGTCTTCGGCCGCAAGCCGGGCCGCTTCGCGTTCGATCAGCGCGGCGAGCGAGAGGCCCTCGTGCTCGGCCCGTGATCGGAGCCGAGATGCGATCGCGTCGTCAAGCTCTACCGTAATTTGGGTCATGCGTTAAGCCTACGGCCCGGCCGTCTCGTTGTCAGCGAGGTTCCAACGTCGTCTGCTCAGGACCACATCGGAATCTTGTTTGCGTGGACATCAATTCACTCGCCGAATGAGTCCGACCGCGGAGACTTCGGGCCGCTCGCCTTTCGCAGATTCTGGCGAGCCAGTGGAAGTACGACGGCGGTAAGGTGCACGGATCAGTCGGCTCGAGCGGATTACCAGCGATCCAGTGATCTGTCACGGGAAGCCGTGCGTTCGAGGCCTGCGCTATCCGGTCGAGGTCCTACTGGAACTTCTCGCATCGGGGATGTGCGTCGAGGCGATTCTGGAGGACTTCCCGGACCTCGAACGCGAGGACATCCTCGCCGTCCTTGAGTACGCCGCAATCGCGACCAGAGTCGGCACGATCGTCCCGATCTCTGCTGCCTGACGTGCATTTCCTGCTCGACGCACACATTCCGCGTCGACTCTGCGACTTCGTCTGTCGCCATGTCGATGGCGACAACCTTTCCCTCGAACCCGTCGACGTGAAGCACCCTTGCCGGATATCAAGAGCCTGCGCCCGAGTTGATACAGAATCACTCCTGTTCCACCGTCGTCTGCTCAGGGCCACAACTTCAGAAGCGTGCTTTCCTGAAAAACTACTGGAGTTCAACGCTGGGTTACTCGGCGGGGCAGCAGACCTCGAGCTCCATGCCGTCGGGATCGCGGAAGAAGAGCGACCACTCCTGACCAAGTTGTTGGATGTCGCCGACCTCTTGGGCCCCGGCGGCGACGAGACGGTCACGCACGGCTTCTAGCGTCGCACGCGTGTCGACGGCCATGGCGTAATGGTCGATGGCGCCGCGGGCTCCTTGGCGGCGGCGTTCACCGATGATCGTGTCGGCCGGCGCCTCGAAGACGTTGAGTGCTGCGCCTCCGCCGAGGTCGAGGATCTTCATCCACGGGTGGTGCTCGGTCTTCGTCATCTCGAACGTGACGGTGGCGTCGAAGGCCTCCTCGTAGAAGCGGACGGTGCGGTGCATGTCGGTGGTGAGGGTGGCGACGTGGTTGAAGCCAGTGGTGAGTGGCATGGCGTTGCTCCTTGTCGTGTGAATCATCTCGTGCGAGCCGGTTGTGTTGATCACCGTTCTAATCGATAGAACGATATCCTAACGATATGGCGACGCGCGTCAAGAGGACCTATGACCGATCCCGTCGCAAGGCCCAGGCCGAATCGACGAAGGAACAAATCGTCGAGGCGGCCAAGCCGCTGTTCGTGACGCACGGGTATGAGGCGACGTCGATGCGTCACCTGGCCGAGGCTTCCGGGGTGTCGTTGCAGACGCTCTACAACGCCTTCGGGTCGAAGTTCGGCGTGTTCTCGGCACTGATGGACGTGATCGTCGCGGGAGACCACGAACAGGTGGCGTTGGCCGACCGGGTCGAGTTCACGAAGCTCGACGCAATCGACGATCCGCGCGAACTCCTCCGTGCCGTCGTGCGGGTGGCAGCGTCGATCTTGGAACGCCTCGACGAGATCTACCCGACGCTCCGGGCGGCGGCGGCGTCTGATCATCAGGTCGCCGAGGCGCACCAACGCCTCACGCTCGACGCCCGCTACGAGCAGTGCCGCTGGTTCGGAGTCCGGCTCGATGCCCTGAGAATGCTGCCGGAGGGGATGACCGCAGCGATCGCGGCCGACATCGTGTGGACGGTGCTCAGCCCCGACACGTACAACCTCCTCGTCGCTCACCGCCGGTGGACTCGCCAGCAGTTCGAGGCCTGGGCCACTGAAACGCTCATCGCCACTCTGCTCGCGACGGGTGTGCCGAAGCCTCGCCGTCGCTCCCGCTGAGCGGAAGCGGCGGGTCGCCAAGGGAGCATGGCGATCTCGCACCGGCCCGCAGTCAACACAGCGGCTGCGGCTCTTGTGCCAATGCCGGGCTCTTGGATCAACCGTCAGGGTTCGTTGGGTGGCGTCGCGCGACGCCACCCAACCGATCCGGGCCGACACCGACCCGGCCGCAAACCGCTGGGTTACCCGGTCGCCCCACCGCACGTTCACCCCGAACGGCTCGCTACCTGTCGACCGGTTGACCGATCGATGCATTCTCGTGGCCCAGGGCGGCGACGATGCCCATGGCGATCGCCACGAAACGGTCGATGGCAACCGGTCTCGTCACCCGCTTCGCTCGCCACAGGGCGACGACACCCAGGAGACCGTTGAGCAGAAGGGCCGCAGCGATCTCCGCGTCGACATCGGTCAGACCGGCGGCGCGCAGTTCGCCGGTCAGGAACGCCATGCTGGCGTTGTTCTGTTCGCGGCGCTTCGCCCGGAGTTCGGTCGATGTCGGTGGCCCAACGAGTGCCGCATCCATGAGGGTCGCCGACTTCGCAAAGTGGTCCATCCAGGCGGTCACGGCTGAGCGGAGACGCCGTTCGAAACCTTCGACGCCTGCGACCGCCTCGGCCGTCGACCGGTTCAACCTCCCGAGTTCTCGGTCGACCACGGCCGCCAGCAGTTGGTCGACATTGGCGAAATGGCGGTAGACGACGGGTCGGTGCACACCGGCTTTCTCGGCCACGGCGTCGAGAGTCAGTGCGCGAACGCCGATCGACGAGACGACGTCGGCGGCGACATCGAGCAGTTGCATCCGCCGATCTGCTGCGGCAACCCGCGGGGCGCGGATGCCTTCAGCGGGAGCACCACGCACCATCAGGTGGCGAGCACCCGACCCATGAGATGCGCCATGTTGCGGTAGTAGAACTTCTCCCGGGTCTCGTCGCTGTGATTGGCGAGGCTGGTTTCGAAGCGGCCGATCGGGTTCCGGCCCCCTTCAGGGTGCGGGTAGTCCGACGAGAAGAGGAACAGATCGTCGCCGGCCTGATCGATCATCCAACCAACGTCTTCGGTCGGGAAGGGAGTGAACCGGAGTTGGCGGTGCACGTATTCGCTCGGCTTCATCGGAAGTCCCCGCAATACGGGCTCGGTCTTTGCGAACGTCGCCTGGGCGATGTCGAGTTGACGAATCCAACCCGGCACCCACGTTGCACCCTGTTCCACCGAAGCGCCGCGAAGACCGGGAAAGCGTTCGAGCACTCCGTCCATCACCAGACATCCGAAGAAGTAGGACGGGTTTGCATGGATCGCCAGGAAGTCCTTGGACCTCAGGTTCTCGCCACCACCGATCCAGTCGGTGACCGTGATGCCGTTGTTGTGGAAGGCAGGCTTGAGCGACCTGCCGCCTCCGCCGATGTGGGTCACGACCGGCACTCCCCGCTCCTCGAGGAGCGCCCAGAGGGGATCGTGCGCGGCGTGCGAGGGACCGAGGACACCCGGGTCCGACGGGACCATGATCGCTCCGCACCCGAGCTCGATGGCTTCTTCAGCGATCGAGACCATCTCGGCCGGGTCGGTCCACGGCACATACGCGACCGCGAGCAGTCGACGGTCGGAGCCACAGAAGTCCGCCATCGCGCGGTTGAGGGCGCGCGAGCCACCGTGGAGGAGTTCGCGGTCAGTTCCGATGAACTGGACGGGGGCAAACGTCGGGAACACGAGCTGTGCCTCGAAGCCCAGATGGTCCATGACGCGTTTGCGGTCCTCACCGTCAGATGATCCGTGCGCATACCATCCCTTCAATCCCATGAGTTCGGAACTGAGGGTCTCCTCGTCGACCGCGGTCCCCGAGTTGCGGCGTGCATCCGCGGCGGCCACGGCCTTGTCGGCCATCGCGCCGGCTTTGCCGAGCTCCAAAGGGCGCAGCAGCTCACGGGTCCGCGCATCGGCAAACTCGGCCAGCCATCCCGGCAGCTCCATGACGTGGCTGTCGGCATCGAGGATCCGTCGCGAGCCGGCGTAGGTATCGGCAACGGGCATGGGGTTCCTCTCCCGCCCGGCCTGTACGCCGAGCATTGTTACGAAATGTAACAACAACTGCCGGCGCCGGCAAGTGGCGACACGCCAACGACGACGGCCTGAAGCTCCCGGCCCTTCAGCGCTCAGTTCGAGTCCCGCGGGGCGTGCGGAGCCTGGCCATCGACTACGGCCGAATGGTCGCCAGGCCGTCGGACTCTTGAGCGGAGATGCAGATGCTGGCAAGTGTGCGTTCTTCGGCGTAGGGCCAGGGGCGTCCGCGATGAAGCGTGGCCCGTTCGTCCCAGACGAGCACGTCACCGAG
>JANPDB010000578.1:0-4428 GCA_031431255.1 Acidimicrobiia bacterium
ACTGGTGGATCGAAGCCTGGTACAACAACCGCCGAACCCACCTCACCCTCGGGCTCCGCACCCCCAACCAAGCCCACCAAGACCACTACCGCACCGCCGCATAACCAACCAACCCAACTCCGGAATCAAGGGTTTGCTCCACGCCCCGGCACGGATCGGTTGGACGGAAGGCGTCGGGCCAATGTCGATCGTCACGCTGCTGATGGGCCTTGCGGTGCTGGCCCTTTCGTGGCGAACCGCAGTGTCCTACCAACGGAGCCTGCGCCGACAAGCGCTGACCGACGAGCTGACAGGCCTCCCCAACCGCGCGTTGCTGCGAGATCGTCTCACGCAAGCGGCGAGGCAGGCCGAACGGGAGGGCACCCAGTTCGCCGTGATACTGCTCGACCTCGATCATTTCAAAGAAGTCAACGACACCCTCGGACACCACCGTGGCGACGAGCTCCTCCAGACACTCAGCGTCCGGCTTCAAGCCCTCATGCGAGAGACCGACACCCTCGCACGCCTGGGCGGGGACGAATTCGCCGTCCTCATGCCCCACACCGACGGAGTGATGGGGGCGAGCGTCGTCGCCGAAAGGATGGCCGACTCCCTCAAGGAGAACTTCGTTATATCCGGTGTCCCGGTCCACGTCGGTGCCAGCATCGGGATCGCCGTCTTCCCCGACCACGGTCAAGATGTCGAAACGCTGCTCCAACACGCCGACGTAGCGATGTACCGGGCCAAGCAGTCAGGGCTCGACTACACCGCATACGCCGTGGAGCTAGACCCCCACAATGCCGGCCTGCTCACCCTCGTTGCAGAGCTACGCGGCGCAATCGATTCCAACCAACTCGAGCTCCACTACCAACCCAAGTACCGATTGACCAGCGCTGGCACCCCGGAGATCGACGGTGTCGAAGCCCTCGTCCGCTGGAACCATCCGACCCGCGGGCTCATCCCCCCGAACGACTTCATTCCGATCGCCGAACGAACCGGTCTCATCCGCCCCCTCACGTCGTGGGTGCTCGACGCCGGGTTGCACCAGCTCCGCGCCTGGCACGACCGTGGACTGCCGCTGACCATGGCCCTGAACGTCTCGCCCCGCAACCTCACCGACGCCCACCTGCTCTCAGACATCCAGGATGCGTTGGGACTCTCGGGAGCCAACCCCACCTACGTGGTACTCGAAGTCACCGAGAACTCCTTCATGTCCGATCCAACAAAATCGATTGAGGCCCTGGAAGACGTCCGCCGACTGGGCTCTCGGTCTCGATCGACGACTTCGGAACCGGCTACTCGTCACTCTCTTATCTCCGACACCTACCCGTGAATGAGGTCAAGATCGATCGAAGCTTCATCCACGACCTCGTCACGGACACCACCGACCAGTCCATCGTCCACGCCACCATCGCACTCGCCCACAGTCTCGGCTTCGCCGTGGTCGCCGAAGGCGTCGAAGACGAAACAACCTTGACACATCTACGCAGGATGGGTTGCGACCTCGCCCAGGGGTTCCACCTCTGCCGACCGCTCCCCGCCCACGAACTCGAGCGAGAACTCACGACCCACTTCGCCGAGATCGCATCAAACTGAATGACCCTCGCCTTTGATCTGTTGGAGCCACCGGCGCTCAACTCATCGACGACACCGCAGTCCGCAAAGGGTGTCTCGGACGCTGAGATCATTCAGATACGGGCGAGAAGTGAGCCACCTGACCATCAAAAACAGAAGCAACGATCAACCAAATTATGAGCGCGACCGGATTGACGAGGAGCCGAATTCGTTGCCGGCGGTTCGAATTTCGGATCAACGCATCTGACAGGCTTTCATTCTCCTTCAAAACCGACACTGCTGCGTCAGAGCGGCTCCTCATTACCGGCAGGCTAGCCGCGCACCAGATTCGCCGATGGCCGAGGCGGTCGGGCGAAGCATGTCGGCGGCCACTCGCCGATAGGGTTCCCGTCGGCAGTCTGATGTCGATATCCATGGTTTGTTGCCTCACTTTCATTGCGCGCTTCGGTCCTTGTCCACGATCGGAAACCAGGTCATTGATTCCAGATCCCAACTACTCCGACCGGGAAAGTGCCGCTCGGACGGGTTCGAACTCGAGCAGCGCGTCAGTCTGGGTTGCTCGCCATCGCTGCCGGTGACCTGTCGCAGTGAGGCGGTAATAGACGATTTGGCGGAGCGGGTTCCACATGTTGCCGCTCTGATTGTGCGCGAGGAGATAGTGGGCCAGAAGCACATCGCCACGTCCAGCGAGGACCGGTTGACCCGGCCCGAAGTCTGGAGGCTCGCTCAGCAGGCACGCATGTCCACCCTGCGACTCGGGCGACAACAGCACGTCCTCGCCACGCTCACGGAAGAGCTTCTCGTGCTCGAGGTGAGAACCGGGCCAGACCCAAAGGTTCCCTCGACCGGGCTTGGACTCGTCCCCGAGGTAGATGGCGGCGAGCAGCGTGAACGTGTGTGGATCGGTTTGGCCGGCGATGCCGTAGCCGTCGACGTGACCACCGCCGGGCACGTGGTCCCGCCATAGATGCTCGTCGCTATTTGGATGTGGTCGAAGGCGAGATCGATTGCCAGGGGTGCGACCATCTCGCCTGCGAGCGACAACACTCCGGATTCTCGGAGCGCCCGATCAGCGACCGGCACCGTAGACGGCGACTCGAAGTAGTGATGGGCACCCACCTTTCCCGGGGGTGCTGGCTTTCGGTCGACGAGCGAGGTGGCTTCTTTGGTGACCTCCGCCAGCGTTCGCTCATCAACGAAGTCGCGAACGACGATGAACCCATCGCGTCCGAAGGCCCGCAATTGATCGGCTCTGAGCTTCACGCCTGGTCCACTCTGGCGATGAGCCCAACGACGTAGTCCGTTGCTTCCTCGACGGTGGCTGGTGCACCCGCAACTTCTGCTGCGATCTTCGGGTAGTCCTTCCGCCACGTGTCCGTGATGACCGGCGTTGGTGGCCAGATGTGCTTTGCTCGACGCTGGAAGGTGTCGATCGCCTCGGTGCGGACTTCCGCGAGTCCTCCCGCTGACAGCAACGACTCAAGCAGCCAAAGGTCTGCGAGGTCGCGCACACGATCGTTCTCTCGTCCTTCGCCCTCGTATTGGTCGGTGCATGCGTGGAGCTTCTGCGCCATCTGCACCGAGATGCTCAGACACGGGATCGACGGCGCATCGATCCCGAACCAGCCGAGGTCGATACCGTCGATCAAGTCATCGTGACCGGCACCCGACAGTCCGTCGAGGGCCAGCTCGATTCGGACGGTCGAGAACGCTTTGCCGGCGTATTGAAGCTGCACGTCGAAGCGTTGCGGCCGGTAGCGCACGCCGGGGACCTTGATCTCCTCGGGCTCGTTCTTGCGGTGCGCGTCGAATCCGTTCCAGGCGCCTTCGAGCAGTGCCCCGTCGAAGTGATCGAGCCAAGCGCGAGCGCTACCGCGAAACAACAGATCAAGATCGGTGGTGGCGCGGGCGGTGAGCCCGAGACGGAGTTGCATCGCCGACCCACCTTTCGCGACGAACAGATGCCCGCCGTCGGTCCCGCGAACGCGGTCCATCATCGAGCAGACGACAACGACACCGATGGCGTGACGAGCGCGAGCGACGGGCATGCCGCCGGTGCGCTTCGAATACTCAGTGAGCAGCTTGTTGAGATGCGGCAGATTCGACGGAAGCTTTCGCTCAGCCATGAACGGTTTCCAGTTGTGCGCGGGCGACCTTCGCTTGCGCCTTGGTGATCCATCCAAGCCGACGCGCTCGATCGATCGCATCGAATATCAGGGCCGTGCCGACGCCCTGCTCCGTCGCACCTTCGATGGCGGTGCGCACGTCGACAACGCGCACCCCTTCGAAGGTCCGGGTGTTCTGCGCGCTTAGCGGTGCGTGATGGACTCGGTAGTGCTCTCCTCCGGCGCGTTCGATTCGGTAGCCGGTCGGCACGGTGATGTCGATGGCCACGGGGTTTACGTCGGCTAACTCGTAGAGGGCGAGGGCGGACTCGTGAGAGACCGCTCCTCGCTCGTTGGTCCACAAGACGGCACGGAGTAGGTCGTCGTTCCGGTCCACGGGAAAGCCCGGAATTCGATACAGACCGTGTCCGACGCGTTCCAACGCGCCGCGGCGAGCGAGGGTAACGAGACGCGCAGGAAGGAGACCCTGCTCCCTCGCGAGGCGGGTGGGTACGTATCCGCCGCGATCAGCGGCAACATCCATGAGTCGAGTCATCGTCGCCGTGTACACACGAAAAGTATGTCACCACGACATACTTTGTGCAAGCGGTGATTCCTGCGTCCTGGCTGATGGTGGCCGTCCGGGGTCCACCCTCAGTCGTTGGGGTTCCCGTCATCGCCCTGCGGCACCGTCTCTCGCCCTCTCGGCGAGGGAGCGCAACACACAGAACTCGTTCCCCTCTGGGTCAGCCATCACGACCCACGTAAC
>JANPDB010000579.1:0-2058 GCA_031431255.1 Acidimicrobiia bacterium
AGGGCCTGCATGATCTTCGCATCCTGGTCGAGCAGGTTCCCGGCGGCACAGTTCGGGCTGATCGGGCTGCCGCTGAGGATGGCGCACGACGCCGAGCCGACCCGAGCGCCGGCGCGGGTGGAGTCCTGAACCGCCTGACGCTTCTGGAACAGGGTCCCGAAGTCGATGATCCCGGCCACGAGGGGCACGAGCAGCGTGGCGACGATGGCGAATTCGACGGCCGCGGCTCCGCGCTCGCTCCGGGACCTCCGGAAACGCTGGCGCGCCGACACCTTGGGTGTCGTCGACGCGAACAGTTCCACGGCCGAAATGTCGGCAGTCGGGAGGGCCGCCTTGAGCGCAGCTCGGGCCGCTCTCGGACGGTCAGCCCCCGATGAAGCCCGTGCCACGCGTTCGATCTTGAGCGTTCTGCCGGAGGATCTCGCGGGACGTGCTGCCGCGTCGGTTCTTCGTCCGGGTAGCCTCGACGGCCCGTGCTGCCAACTCGTCTTCCCACCGCTGCGCTGCTCCGCTTCTCGCAACACCGGTCTCACCGGGAGCTGGGGCCTGACATGTTCCAGACCCTGCTTTCTGGCGCTGCGCTGCTCCGCTTCGCTCCGCTGCTCGCAACACCGGTCTCATCGGGAGCTGGGGCCTGACATGTTCCAGACCCTCACGGGCTTCCGTGACCTCCTCCCGCCCGACACCGACCGGTGGCGTGACCTCGTGCGGATCTTCGCCGAGCACTGCGCACGGGCCGGGTACGGCGAGGTCGTCCCGCCGCTGCTCGAAGAACTCGGCGTGTTCCTCCGGATCGGTGACTCGACCGACGTGGTGACCAAGGAGATGTACGACTTCGTCGACAAGGACGGGTCACGGATCGCGCTCCGTCCGGAGTTCACCGCCTCACTCGCCAGGATTTTCGTCCAGCGCCGCCCGCAGGTGCTGCCGTGGAAGGTCTGGGCGTGGGGCGCGGCCTTCCGCCACGAGAAGCCCCAGGCCGGTCGCTTCCGGCAGTTCATGCAGCTCGATGCCGAGTGCGTCGGATCGAACGATCCGAACGTCGACGTCGAGATGATCGCCCTTGCCCACGACTTCTTCCGCGACCTCGGGCTCCGACAGTTCACCGTGCGGCTCAACTCCCTCGGTGACGAGAGCACGCGCGTGCCGTACGTCGAAGCGCTGCGCTCGTACTTCGGCGCCCGCGCCGCCGAGCTGACCGAGCAGTCCCGGCAGACCCTCGAGAAGAACCCGCTCCGGGTTCTCGACTCCAAACGCGGTCCCGACCAGCCGATCATCGCCGACGCGCCGCGCATCTCGGACTTCCTCTCCGGCGAGGTGGCTGATCATTTCTCGACCGTGCAAGCGGGGCTTTCCTCGATCGGCATCCCCTTCGTAGTCGACTCGCGGCTGGTCCGCGGACTCGACTACTACACGCACACCTTGTTCGAATTCGCCGCCGACTCGCTCGATTCCGCCCAGAACGCCATCGGCGGCGGCGGGCACTACAACAACCTGGTCGAGCAGCTCCACGGCCCGTCCACACCCGGCGTCGGCTTTGCCCTCGGCATGGACCGCATCCTTATGGCCTGCGATGCCGAAGGGGTCTTCGCAACCCCGGTAGTGAAGCCCGATGTGTTCCTCGTCGGCTCCGGGCCCCTCATCAACGTGTTGGCGGCGTCGTGTCGCCGGTCGGGCCTGGCGGTCGAACGGGCCTTCGACGGACGGTCCGCGAAGGCCCAGGGGAAGCTGGCCGGCAAGTCGGGCGCCCAGTTCGTGGTGACCGTCGACGAGGGCCGCGTGTGGCTGAAGGACTTCGGCGTCAGCGGCCAACGGGCAGCCGTCGTGGCCGCCGACCTTCCCGGTGCCGACCCCACCGCCAGCGGATCGGACTTCCTCGGGCTCACCGTCGCCGCTGAGCAGCTCCCCGCCGCGATCGCGTACTTCCGAAACCAGTACCGCTGACCGTTCCACCCGCTCCTACGATGGAGCGTTCTGAAATGGCCCCGCTGCGGGGTCGCGCCACCTTCTCTCCGAGGACGTCTCCTGTGTCGACAATCCGCCCCGATCGTGCCCGCG
>JANPDB010000580.1:0-2231 GCA_031431255.1 Acidimicrobiia bacterium
ACGATCGTGGACGATGACGCGAAAGCCGCGGGCGGCGATGGCCGTCGTGAGCTCCACGATCTCGGAAAGTGGGTGACGACCTCCCGACATCGCAACTACCCACGGGCCTCTATCGCCGATCACTTCGTAGTAGATGTCTGCGCCATTGATTGAGGCAAAAGGCATTCGCGGTTATCCACCCTCGGGCTACGACGCGTTCATTCTTGTTCGTCCGTTTCGGGACGCCCGACCAACAGCCGCTTCAGGTCCGTCGTGCGTCTGAGGGATTTGTCAGCGTTCGGTTCGGTTCTCACTTCGTCTGTGATCTGCATCACAGACGGTCGACAGGCGCACGCCCATTGTCGAGGTACTCGGTTCGTGCGGGAATCTCCCGCACCACGGGAGCAGCTGCCATCCAACCCTGGAAGGGAACCAAATGTCTGTAGCACTGATCACTGGTTGTTCGAGTGGGATCGGGCTCCACACCGCCGTGGCGTTCGCGAAGAACGGTGACACCGTCGTCGCGTCGATGCGGAACCCCGCCAAGGCTCAAGCTCTCAAGGCCGCCGCCAACGCGGCGGGTGTCGAGCTGGAAGTCAATCGCACTCGACGTGACCGACGACGCTTCAGCGAGCGCGGCCGTCAAAGACGTCCTGGCCCGTCACGGGCACATCGACGTGTTGATCAACAACGCAGGCGTCGGTTTGTCCGGTCCGGTCGAGGACTTCCCGATGGATCAGGCGCGAACCGCGATCGAGACCAACTTCTGGGGACCGGTGCGCATGTCGCGGCTCGTGCTCCCGTCGATGAGGGCGCAGGGTCGCGGTGTGATCGCCAACGTGAGCTCGATCACGGCTCGCCTCCCGGCGTTCCCGGCATATGGCTACTACGCCGCCGGGAAGTACGCCATCAACGCGCTGTCAGAGTCGCTCTCGGCTGAGGTGGCGCCGTTCGGCATTCGTGTGCTGTCGATCGAGCCCGGCTACTTCGATACGGAGCTTGTTGCCACGGTCGATTCACTGCTGGGTCAAGTGCAGGACACGTCGCCCTACGCCGAAGTCAACCGATTCATGCTCAACTTCAGCAAGAATGCGCTCGCCACGGGCGGCAATCCGGCCGATGTCGGCTCGGCCATCGTGGCGGCGGTCGCCGACCCGGCGAGCCCGTTGCACGTCACTGTTGGTGACGACACGGCGGTGTTCCTCGACGTCTGGAACAACACCGGCTCCTTTGAGTCGTTCAGCGCAGCGATGGCCGAGATGCTGGCTGCGGCAGCCTGACGTTGCGCCCGGCTCGGGGGCAGTTATTCCAGGGGCGACAGGTGGGGCTGTGTAGGACTTTGGTACTCCGGTCGTTGGCACGACACGGGGCCGGAGCAGTACATCACCGACGTCAAGAGCTTTCTGAACCACGTATCTGGGAAACCGGCGGCTTCAAGGCCGGCTGACGCAGCTTCCGTCCCGGGGCGATCCGTCATGAACGCTCGCGTCGGTCATGTCGCCGCAGTGAGAAAGTCGGCACCTCTGCCGCGAGACCCGGCCGAGTTCCCGAGTTCAGCGAACCGGCAAGGGAGGCGTCGAGGCAGTACCGTTCCGTCATGACGAGACATTCGACGTTCTCACGGTTGGCGAGGTCACTCGCGGCAGGTGGTGCCCTGATCCTGATCGTGGGAGCCTGCAGCTCGGACACGACCACCGGTCCGTCGGGCACCTCTGACGAAACGGTGACGTCATCCGGATCGTCGGCTGAGCGGACCGTCGTGATTGCCGAAGCGGCTGCGCCTCCCAACGGAACCTCACCGCCACGCAAGGCACCCAGACCAGTCTTCACCGGCGAGGCCGCAGTTGTGGAGAAGGCGTTCCGGGACAACCTCGACGCGTTCGCCCGCAGGGACGTCGATGCCGTGGTTGCGCGGATGGGCGACAACCTCGGCTCACGCACGGACTTGATCAAGTTCATGGACGCCTATCGGATCGTCCTGTACCGCATCAACAACATCGTCGTCACGGGGAACACGGCCACCATCGACTACGAGAACGCCATCGTCGGCCGCAACTTGAGGACCGATGTGACAACCTTGCTCGCACAGCACGACGTTTGGGTGAAGGGGGCCAAGGGCTGGATGTTCCAGTCCGATGTCGCCTCCCAGCCTGGCATTCCCGCAGACCTCGCCTCCGTGGCTGTCACCCTTCGAGACGACGGACAGATCGTCATCCCGACCCCGCTGCCGAAAGGGGAGTTCGCCTTCTCGT
>JANPDB010000581.1:0-2545 GCA_031431255.1 Acidimicrobiia bacterium
CGAGCACACCGAACATCGACGCGGCATGGAACATCGGGGTCTGTATCAGGTTGATGGAATCGCGCTCGAAGCGCAGCGTCATCATCACGTGGTAGCAGTTGAGGATCTCCGCCCGCTGGTCGAGAAGCACGCCCTTGGGCAACCCGGTCGTTCCGCCCGTGTACATCAGTACGGCCGGATCGGCCTCCTCGCCCTCGTCGGGGATCACCGGGTTCACCGACGTGAGCAGATCGGCGTAGGTGATGTCGTGAGGGACATCACCCGAACCGACCAGGACGACCTTCTCCAGACCGGCGTCGACGCGCACTGCGTCGATCAGCCCGGCGAAGAACGCGTCGACGAAACAGACCTTCGTCTCGGAATCACGCAGCACATAGGCGAGTTCCTTGGGCGCGAACCGGAGGTTCAGCGGGTTGATGATGCCGCCGCCGAGAAACGCTGCGTGGTAGAGCTCGAGATATGCCGGCGAATTGAGCGTCATCACGGCAAAGCGGTCGCCGCGACCCACCCCGAGGCTACGGAGCCCGCCGATCAGACGGCTCGTCCGGTCGAGGTGTTGGGCGAATGTCGTGACTTCGCCGGATGCCGCATTGGTGGCACAGGGTCGGTCGGCATTGCGGGCGACAGCGGGGAGGAGCAACCGGTGATAGATCAATTCCTTCATGGCCAGAAGCTACGCCATCTGTCCTGAGGATCAAGCGGTAGCGCCGCCGTCCACTACGAGCACGAGACCGGTCACGAACGCGGCGAGGTCCGAGCACAGGAACAGGGCGGCGCGGGCGATATGGTCGGGCTGACCGGCGATGCGAAGTGGGTTCGACGCGATGGCCTTGTCGATGTCGAGCCCGCCGGCCTTGAGCGGCTCCAGCTGCGCCTGCACCCCGGGCGTGTCGATGATGCCCGGGGCGATCGCGTTCACCCGAATGCCGCGGGGTCCGAGCTCGTTCGCGAAGGCCCGGGTCATACCGACCACGGCGGCTTTGGAGACGGTGTAGGCGCTGATGTTGGCGCCACCGCGGATGGCAGCGATCGAGGCGAGGTTCACGATGCTGGCACCGCGCCTCATGAGCCGGCTGGCGTCGCGGGCAGCCGAATACTGGGCCCGCACGTTGATCTCGAGCATGCGCGCCACGAACTCGTCGGTGACGTCGCCGATCGGTCCCGTGGTCGGAAAGATACCGGCGTTGTTGACGAGAATGTCGAGTGCGTCGTCGCCTGCAGCGAGCGCCACCGTATCGGACAGCTGCGTCGCGTCGGTGATGTCGCACGACACGAAGTCAGCCGACAGGCCCCGGGCGACAAGAGCAGCGGCCGTATCTCGACCGGCCGGGTCGAGATCAGCGATGGTCACGTGCGCGCCCGCCTCGGCCAGGCGGCTCGAGATCGCCGCCCCGATGCCCTTGGCTGCGCCGGTGACGAGAGCACGCTTGCCGGTCAGATCAATGAGCTGGTGGTTGCTGGGCAGAGCGGACATGGCTTGCGACATTAATGAAGCGTCGTTAACGTCGCAACCATGGACGTGTTCGAAGCGATGGAGACATGTCGGGCAATCCGGCTACTGAAACCGGATCCCGTCCCCGCCGAACTGATCGACAAGGTGCTGTGGGCTGCCACACGCGCGCCGAGCCCGGGAAACAGCCAGGGGTGGGACTTCGTCGTCGTCGACGACCCGGCACCGAAGGCCGAAATCGCTGCGGCGATACGGGCGGCCATGGCCGAGCGGGTGGCGGCGATGCCGCGAACCGATCGCACCACCCGCCTGATGCTCGATGGCACCGCCAAGATGATCGACACACTCGACCGGGCGCCGGTGATCATCTTCGTCACCGGCCCGGTCATCTACCCGGTAGCGGCACCTCGCGAACAGTTCACGTGGTCGGCGCTCTACCCGGCGGCGCAGAACATCTTGTTGGCGGCGCGAGCGCTCGGCCTGGGCAGTGTCTTCACCACCATGCACATGGCGGCCGACCCGACCGTACGCGCGGTGCTCGGCATCCCCGATCAGGTCAAGATCGCGGCGATGATCCCGATCGGCTGGCCGGATGCCGCGTTCGGACCGGTGAACCGACGCCCGGTAGAGGACTTCGTCCACCGAAACCGCTGGGAAGGCGACAAGCGTGGCCACGGCAACTGACGAGGTCCAACTCGGCCGTCCGTCCAAGGTGGACGACGCCGGCGTCGCCACCCGCGAACGGCTGCTCGCTGCTGCAGCAGCCTCCTGCGTGGCGAACGGATTCGACGGGGCAACCCTCGGTGACATCGCCCGAAGGGCTGACGTGTCGGCTCCGGCGATCTACAACCACTTCGGCGGCAAGGTCGAGCTGATGGTGGCCGCCGGTCGCGAAGCACTTGCACGGCTGGGCCCGACCGAGCGGGGCTCGCGGCCGACCGCCGCACAGACCGTGCGCGCCTTCATGGCCGACGAGTTCGCCGCCACCCGTCGTCTGCTGGCCGAATTGCACCTGGCCAGCCAGCGCCAGCCCGAGTTGGCTGCGCTCCTCGCGGACTGGCACCTTGCGCAGGCCAACGTGTGGCGTCCGAAGTC
>JANPDB010000582.1:0-9075 GCA_031431255.1 Acidimicrobiia bacterium
TGACCACTCTCGACGGCCGCCTTGACGAACGCGAGATCGTGGCGTTCGTCATCGAGCAGTCCGACCGCGGGGGTGCGATCGACGCCGACGACGGCGAGGTTCTGGCCGAGGCGGCGCATCTGGCGCGTTCGCTCCGGCGCCCCCTTCTCGGGGTTCTCCACTCGACGGGCGTCGACGTGAATGCGGGTCTCGCTGCGCTCCATGGCTGGGGACGCGCCGCCCGGGCGCTGGCCGACTGTTCCGGCCTTGTGCCGGTCGTGCTCGTCGTCGATGGCGCGGCCGTGTCGGGTGCCGCTCTGCTGCTCGGACTGGCCGACCTCGTGATCATGACCAACGTGTCCTACGCCTTCGTCAGCGGTCCCTCGATGGTGGCCGACTTCACCGGCATCGTGCTCGACAAGGAGACGCTCGGGGGCGCGGCAACGCACGCCCGCCAGTCCGGCCTTCCCGCCGCAGTGGTCGACGACGTCGCGTCGGCGCTCGATGTCGTTGCGACACTCCTGTCCTACCTTCCGGACCATGGCGACGCGCTGCCCGCGGCTCTCCCCACCGACGACCCGACGGAGCGCACCGCCCCGGAACTCAACGATCTCATCCCGGCCTCGTCGACCGGGAGCTACGACGTGCGGTCCGTCGCCCGGGCCGTGTGCGATGCCGACTCCGTCTTCGAGGTCCGGGCCCGGTGGGCGCCCAACCTGGTCACGGCATTCGCAAGCGTGGGTGGACAACCGATCGGTATCGTCGCCAACCAGCCGCTCGCCCTCGCCGGAACGCTCGACATCGCCGCGGCCCAGAAAGGCGCCTGGTTCGTCGCCCTGTGCGACTCGTTCAACCTTCCGATTCTGACCCTTGTCGATACGCCGGGCTACTTTCCGGGCAAAGACCTGGAATGGCGGGGAATGATCCGCCACGGTGCGCAGATGGCCTTTGCCTACGCCGAGGCCACCGTGCCGCGGGTGTGCGTCGTACTGCGCAAGGCCTACGGAGGTGCCTTCATCGTCATGGACTGCAAGACCATGGGCAACGATCTGTGCCTTGCGTGGCCGGTCGCCGAACTGGCCGTCATGGGGGCCAAGGGCGCTGTACAGATCCTGTACCGCCGCGAGACGGACGAAGAACGACTGGTGCGCGAACTCGATTACGCCGCCGAGTACCTGAACCCCTACGTTGCCGCCGAGCGTGGCTACGTCGACGCAGTTATCGAACCGGCCGAGACCCGGCGCCTCGTCGCCCGGTCATTCTCCCTACTACGCACCAAGCGGGAGATGCTCCGCGGGAAGAAGCACGGCAACTCGCCACTATAAGTGAAGTTCTTCCTCCTTTGGACTAAAGATCCCACTCAGAGTGGCCGAAGGCTGTGAGGTGCCCAGCCTTTCCGCTCACGAACGCCTTCCGGTCGCCGCGCCTCGCCGCCGCCGCGGATTCGCCGTTGCGCTTGCCCTGACGCTCGGCGTCAGCGGCGTGACCGCCGCCGTCGCGCCGACGATGGCGTCGGCGCAGTCGGCCGACCGAGATCCCAACGCGCTCGAAGTGCAGTTCATCGCCGGGGTGAACGCACTTCGGACCAGCCAAGGGCTCGCTCCGTTCATCGTCGACGCCGAGATCCGGCCGGTGGCGATGGGCTGGACGGAGAAGATGGCCGCGGCGGGCAGCATCTCCCACAACCCCAACCTCGCCAGGGAGGTCACGGCGTCGTGGCGCAAGCTGGGTGAGAACGTCGGCACCGGACCCGACGTCCCGTCGGTCGAGGACGCCTTCGAGAACAGCCCGGGACATCGCCGGAACCTCCTCGATCCCGAGTTCACGCACGTGTCGATCACGGTTGTGGTCCGAGGCGACCGGATCTTCGTGACCCAGCAGTTCCGCACTCCGTCGGCGCCG
Source organism: Acidimicrobiia bacterium (assembly GCA_031431255.1). Classification (GTDB taxonomy): domain Bacteria; phylum Actinomycetota; class Acidimicrobiia; order Acidimicrobiales; family JANYDT01; genus JANLQX01. The sequence goes on from JANPDB010000582.1 coordinate 1,882, forward strand.
GTGGCGCCAGCGACTCCGACGGGAGCGCCGACGGAGCTTGCACTTGCGGTCGCGCCGAAGCCGATGGCAACGGCAACGAAGTCGACCGGGTCGGCGAAGCCGGTCAAGGCCAGCACCCGCCGTCGGGTCCGCACCGCCTCGCGGGTCTGAAGCCGAACAACCTTCGGCCCGTCGGCCGGTTCTCCACGGGTGGCGTGTGCTGCCCGGCCGAGTCGCGTGTCGGAACGAATCCGGGGAACGGCGCTCCGTTCGACTCCTGTCACGAAAGAACGCCATTCTTCGTACACTCGGTTCCCATGACCAGGACACCACTCCGGAAACGACGCGCTCTGCTGCTCGTCGCCCCAGCCTTCCTTCTCGGCCTCAGCGCCTGCGGCAGCGATGCGGCCGACACCACCGCGGCACCGGCCGAAACCGAAGCCGTTGCCACCGAGGCGGCACCCGCGCAAACCGAGGCAGTCGCCGTCGAGACCGAGGCTCTGGCCGCAGAAACGGAGGCCGCGGCGGCCGACACCACTGCTGCCCCCGCCATCAGCGCCGACTGTGCGAAGGACAAACTCCGCCTGAAGAACGCCGACACGCTCACCGTCGGCACCGATTCCCCGGCCTATCCGCCGTGGTTCTCCGAGGACGACCCGACCAACGGCAAGGGCTTCGAGAGCGCCGTGGCCTTCGCCGTAGCCGAAACCCTCGGCTTCACGAAAGAAGAGGTGAAGTGGATCAAGGTGCCGTTCAACTCCTCGTACGCCACGGGCAAGAAGGACTTCGATTTCGACATCAACCAGATCTCGATCACCGATGAGCGCAAGCAGGCCGTTGACTTCTCCGACGGCTACTTCGACGTCAACCAGGCCGTCGTCGCGCTCAAGGACTCGCCGGCGATCTCGGCCAAGACGGTCGCCGATCTCGCCAAGCTCAAGTTCGGAGTGCAGCAGGGCACCACGAGCCTGCAGTTCGTTACCGACGTGGTGAAGCCCTCATCCGAGCCGTTCGTTTACTCCACGAACAACGATGCCAAGGCGGCCCTTGCCGCGAAGCAGATCGACGCCATCGTCCTCGACCTTCCCACGGCGTTCTACGTCTCCGCCGCCGAGATTGAGGGCTCCGTGGTGGTCGGGCAGTTCACCAGCAAGGGTGGCGGCGAGCAGTTCGGAATGCTGTTCGAAAAGGGCAGCCCTCTCACCGCGTGCGTCAACGAGGCGCTGGCCTTGCTGAAGTCGTCGGGCAAGCTGGCGGAGATCCAGACCGCCGAACTCTCGACGGCAACCAACGCTCCGGTCTTCGGCTGATCGACGGTGCCCCCGTCCCCGCTCGCCGTGGCCCGGGCCATCGTGGTCCCGGGCACGGCCGGCGAGGCGGAGACCGCGTGTCGATGTGCCGATGTGACGACGTGAGACGGGCGTTCTCGGGACGTTCAGAGCCGCGTCGTCCGGTCCGGCCCGAGTCCGGTCGAGGCACGACGTGAGCGGCCGAACCACTCGCCGCAACGCTCCGCCATGGCGTGGTGGCATCATCGCCGCGACATCGACCGTTGCGGTGTTCGCTGCGATCATCATCGGCATCACTTCGACCCCGGGCTGGTCGAAGTTCCACGAGAGCTTCCTGTCGGGCTTCCACTTCCGCAGGAGCTTCCCGCTGGTGCTGAAGGGCTTCGCCCTCAATGTCCGCGTCTTCGTCGTCGCGTTCGTGCTCTGCTTGATCCTCGGCATGATCGTGGCGGTCGTCCGGATGATCCCCGGGCCGGCGTTCTTCCCGTTCCGCCTCATCGCCATCATCTACACCGACGTGTTCCGGGCGGTTCCGTCGATCGTGCTGATCTATCTTTTCGGCTTCGGCGTTCCCGGCCTCGGCCTCGATCGCCCCTGGAACAACCCGGTGATCTGGGGCACGGTTGCGATCGTGCTTAACAGCGCGGCGTACGTCGCCGAAGTCTTCCGCTCGGGCATCAGGTCGATTCACCCCTCACAGATGGCCGCGGCCCGTTCGCTCGGACTGTCACGTGTGCAGGCGCTCCGGTTTGTCATTGTTCCGCAGGCGATTCGCCGAGTGATCCCACCGCTCATCAACGACTTCATCGCGGTGGTGCAGAGCACGGCCCTGCTGTCGACGCTCGGGCCGCTCGAAGCCCTCCGACGCGCCCAGAACTATGCGAGCTTCCGATTCAACTTCACCGCGTACCTCGGGGCGACGTTGCTGTTCCTCGCGGTGACGATTCCCTTGGCCCGCCTCGGCGACACCCTCGTCGCGCGCGAGGAGCGTCGGAGCCGATGAATTCGACCGAACCGGGCGATCTGCAACTGATCGAGCTACGCGACGTCTTCAAGTCGTTCGGGAAGAACCAGGTGCTGAAGGGTGTCGACCTTACAGTACGCGCGCATAGTGTCGTGGGCCTCATCGGTCCATCCGGCTCCGGGAAGTCCACCCTGCTTCGGTGCATCAACCTGCTCGAGCCGGTCGACTCCGGAAGCGTGTTCGTCGGCGGCATCGAACTCACGGCCGGGGGCGTCGATGCCGACGCTGTCCGCAAACGCATCGGCATCGTGTTCCAGTCGTTCAACCTTTTCCCGCATCTCAGCATCCTCGACAACATCACGCTGGCACCCCGGCGCGTTCGTGGGATGGGCCGCGGCGTGGCAGAAGATGCTGCGCAGGTTCTGCTCGAACGTTTCGGCCTCCTCGACAAGGCCTCGTCGTTTCCTGACCGACTTTCCGGTGGACAGCAACAGCGGGTCGCGATCATTCGAGCGCTGGCCATGGAACCCGAGGTGATGCTCTTCGACGAGGTCACGTCAGCGCTCGATCCCGAGCTCGTCGGCGAGGTCCTCGCCGCCGTCCGCGAGCTTGCCGCATCGGGCATGACCCTGGTATTGGCCACCCACGAGATGGGATTCTGCCGCGACGTCGCCGATCAGGTCGCGTTTCTGAAGGACGGTCGGATCATTGAGCAGGGCCCGCCGGCGAGGCTGTTCACCGACCCGCAGCATCCGGACACCCAGCACTTCCTGCGCCGGGTCATCGAGGCCGGCCGCCTGTAGCTCCCAATTTCGCCGGCTACCACTGGTTTCGTCCCCCGCAAGCGCCGCTTCGCGTCCAAATCGGTGCCCAAACTGACGTAGCCGGCGGTGGCACCCGGCGTAGCGGGCGATGACCGGAAGAATCAGCGCGCGTACATTTCCAGGGCGCGCTCCAGGGTGGTGCTGACGACGCCGTACTCGTCGATCACGGCGTCGAGCCAAGGGGCCCGGGCATGGGCCACTACGGCGACCGGGGTGGGGAGACCGGAGATCTCGACCGCGCTTCGGACGAACGACGTTGCGTAGTCTTTGGGACGGATGTCGGAGCTGAGCTCCATCAGTGCATACGGGTCGGGAGTGCCGTCCGAGACGCGCTCGTCGGGGAACTCGACGGTGGTGGAACCGGGTCGTGTGCCGCCGCCGGCCAGACCGGTGCCGTCGTCGATGATGACGCCACGGACGAGGTCGGGTCGGGCACCCGCGATGAGGACACCGATGTAACCACCGAGGCCGCGGCCCAAGACCGTGGCCGAACCGATCGCCGCAAGGGCGGCGTCGGCATCGGACATGAGCTGCTCGCACGAGTAGCCGCCGCCGATGGCGGACTCCGACTCGCCATGCCCGCAGAAGTCGAGCGCGTGAATCGGACCTGACCAGGCCTCGAGCTCCTCGCGAACTGCCTTCGGCGACGATTCACCGAGTCCGTGGAGCAGGAGGAGCGCGGCCCCGTCGCCGCTTCGGAGCGTGTGTAGCGCGAGTCGGAGGCGCCCGTTCGTGAGCATCGTGGTCGTCGTGCTCATGAGAGGAACTCCAAGATCACATTGGCGGTCTCGGCGGGGCGTTCGATGTGAATGAAGTGCCCAGTCTCCGCGAACGTCTCGAGGTGGCCGCCGCGAGGCAGCCGGCCGCGGAGGTCATCGGGCACGGTGCCCCATCCCATCTGCTCGACCTCGAGGCCGAGCAGACCGAGGAAGGGCATGGGCAAACCCGGGAGGCCGTCGAGCGACCACGCCGGGCGCCACGGACCGAACCCGCCCATGCGCATCATCGGGTCGATCTTCCAACGCCATCCCTCGGCATCATGCTTTGCGCCGACGGTGACGAGGTAGCTCAGCCATTCCTTGGTGAGGCGTGGATTCATCCGGGCGCGGCGCTTGGCCAGGTCGGCGATGGTGCCGGGCTTGCGCTGGCCGTCGGCGGACTTCCGCTTGTGGTCGAGCCAGCCGCCGAGATCCTGCTGGAGCAGACGGGTTCGTTCATGGTTCGACACGTCCGGAGCCGGCCGCATGGACGGCAGGCCATCGATATTGACGACGTGGCTGAACCGGTGAGGAAGGGCCTGGGCGAGGCGCAGCGCCATCGCCCCTCCCTTCGAGTGGCCGAGAACGGGGGCAGGCTTCGACGTGACCATCGAGATTACGGTTGTGGCGTCGCGAATGTCGGCCGCCCAGCTTGTGAACGGCGTGGCGTCGGAGTCGCCGTGGTTTCGGTGGTCCCAGCTCACGACCCGCCATCCGCCGGCCGCGAGCATCGGAGCAAAGACATCGAACGTGCGGGAGAAGTCGAAGCCGCCGTGGAGCAGGAACAGGGGAGGGGCATGCTCGCTCCCCCACTCGCACACGGCGATCCCGACACCGTCGGCATCAGCTCGCCAGTGCCGGTCCGGGACCTGGGCGCCGGGGAAGCTCACGCCTTCTTCGGAGACGACCGCGCCGACGGACAGGTCCGCCAGGGTGACACCACCCTTGGCCCGGGTGCTGCTGATACGGGTGGCCAACGAGGTGGTCATCGGAGCTCCATGCGGTTGGGGGTGCCAGGTTCCTTCGGGTCGTCCGACGGCACGCCGCCGGTCACGTGCACGGCCCGACCGATGCCCTCTGATGTCATCAGCGCGCGTATCTCATCATCTGTGCACATGCCGTTGGCGACGGTGCGACGCCCATCGGCGAAGCGGACGACGATGATTGTGCGGACCGCCGTCCCGTTGCGGTCGTGCTCCACGGTGTAGGTCTCGATCACGCCGTCGCCACTCACGCCGTCGACGAGCTCTGGGCCGGTGAGTTCGCTCGGTGGAAGGACGACCTTGGTAGCCCGACCATCCGCACCGGAGAACGTAGACGGGTCGGTCGACAAGACGTTGTAGGCGTGCTTGGTGGCGGTCATGCCGAGGGAGCTCACCAGGCCGACCGTGGCGGGATCGCCGGGGTCGCGCAATCGCTGCGTCATGGCCGCGAGACCATGCAGGGCATAGCTGTTCCCCGGTCCTCCGGCATACGCCAAGCCACCGGTGACCGTGACCCCGCGTGGGTCGTCGGTGGCGACCCCCAACTCGGCCAGGGCCATCTCCACCGCTGACGGGAAGCACGAGTACAGATCGAACAGATCGACCCGGTCCACCGCGAGCCCGGCGTGGGCGAAGGCGGCGGCCGACGATGCCCGCATCGCCGGTGAAGTGGTGAAATCCGGGCGTTCGGTGGGGGTCCACGCGTCGACCGCACTGGCACCGCCGAGAAACGCGACCTGATGTTCAGGGGCGATGCCGCGGCGGTCAGCCTCCTCGTTGCTCATGACGATGACGGCGGCCGAGAGGTCGACCTCCATGATGGCGTTCATGCGCTTCGGGTACGGGAAGCAGACCCATCGGTTGTCCGCCGTCGGCGTGGCGATCTCTTCCGCGGTGTAGGCGACCCGGAACCATGCATGGGGGTTCGTCGCTGCCACGGCGGCGTTCCGGGCCATGAAGGTGCCGAGGAATGCCTGATGCTCCTCGACGGTGCGCCCGGCCTTCGCCCGCAACGCGTTCTCGTAGAGCGGATAGCAGTGGATCGGGCCCGTCATGCCGTGGCGCGCCTCGATCGGGTTGGTGAGCGGTCGCTGGCCTTTGAGGAAGTCGCGATGGCCCTCGAACGGGGTCCACTCGAGAGGGATCTGCTCTTTGATGGCCCGCCTTCGGCCGTAGACGCATTCCGACCCGGCGAGGATCGCCACCTCGGCATCACAGGCGACGATGCGATTGGCCAGCGTGTTGAGCAACTCGCCTGGCGAGTTGCCGCCCGGGGGCACGGTCAAACCCTCGGGTGAGGAGGTGACCCCGGCGAGCCCGGCGACGGTCGCACAGAGTTCGGTGTAGCCCCACGCCAGCGGATCGACGCAGGCCAGCAGTGCTGTCGATGCCTCGATCGGTTCGCCGGTCGCTCCGAGCGACACGGTGTCGGCAATGGCCCGGCGGATCGCCTCCGCCATCATCGCCGCCGGCTCCCAGGGCTCGAAGGGTCCGTCCAGCTTGGGGTTGCGCCGGTATTGTCCGGCACCGACGAGGACGGCTCTACGCATGGGTTGCACCTGCCCGTGGGCTGGGTTCGGCACCGACGAGTACGGCTTCTTGCATGCGCTCACTGCTCCTTGGTCGTCATCGTCCCCTCGTGCCCCAGTTGGCGGCAGCGGGACGCACGGCGTCGTCGGTCCGCGGCCTGCCGGCGACAAGGAGCGTCCAGCGACACGGTCAGGCTACGAGGTGATCGCCCGGCGAAGCCATCTGGGGCCGGAGGGCCGGCCCAACATCTCGTCGGGAGTAGGCCCTTCGCATCAATTCTGCAGCTGCCGACGGCCACCAGCCGATAACAACGGGGTCGGTATCCGTCGTCGGTAGGGTTGGTGATCATGTCGCGCAAAGAGTTTGTCGTACCGGGGCCTCGCCGGGTGGTCCTCTCGGCGCCTTTCCGCTGCCTGACCGGTGCACTTCTCCTGACCGTCGCCGTTGCTCCGACCGCCGTCGCCACCGTCAAAGCCGCTCCCGTCAAGGCCGCTCCCGTCACGGCGGCGCCGGGGGATTCATGCGCTGGAGCGGCCCGGGCCGCTGTCGACGAGGCCGGCCGTCAACTGCAATGCGTAGCCACCTCGGTCGGCAGAATCTGGGCGTGGGGCGGAGCCCCCACGGAACTCGCCCTAGCCGTCGTGCCGGCGTCGTGGTCGGGAGTGTCGGCCGACGAGAGCGGCGCCAACGCCGAGGCGCCCGTTCCTGCCCTTCCGGGTCGCTATGCGAACAGGGCAGCCATGGAGGCGCGTCTCGTCGAGCTGGCCAACGATGCCCGGGCGGCCAAAGGCCTGCGACGTCTTATCGTCGATCCACGCCTGACCCGTCTCACCAGATGGTGGGCGGCGAGCGCTGCTCAACCGGCCT
>JANPDB010000583.1:0-1742 GCA_031431255.1 Acidimicrobiia bacterium
TACGAATGCGCTCGCCCAGGAGAAGACCGGCGAGTTCTGGGTGAGCGGGAAGATGCTGGGCGGGATCACCCGCGCCGATTTCCTGAACGCCGAGGTGGCGCTGTTCGTCGGCAAGAACCCGTGGCAGTCGCATGGCTTTCCCCACGCCCGCACGACGCTGAAGGAGATGGCCGCCGATCCGGAGCGGTCCATCATCGTCATCGACCCTCGCCGAACCGAGACCGCCGACCTTGCCGACTTCCATCTCCAGGTGAAGCCCGGGACTGACGCATGGTGTATCGCCGCGCTCGGCGCCGTGCTCGTACAGGAGAACCTCGTGGCCCGGTCATGGGTCGATACCCACGTGTCGGGTGCTCCTGTGGTGATGGCGTCGCTGCGCGCCGTCGACGTCTCCGCGTTTGCGGCGCTGTGCGGCGTGGACGAGGACCTCATCCGCCGGACGGCGCGCCGACTTGCCTCGGCGTCGAGTGTGAGTGTGTTCGAGGATCTCGGTGTGCAGATGAGCCTGCATTCCACGCTGGTGAGCTGGCTGGAGAAGATCCTGTGGGTGTTGACGGGCAACTTCGGCAAGCCGGGCACCCAGTTCATTCCCTCCGCCCTCATCGCGTTGGCGCGCACATCGAAAGGCGGAGCACGGTCGGAAGAGGTGCGGCGGAGCCCAGTAGTAGGCGCGCGTATTATCTCCGGTCTGGTCCCGTGCAACGTCGTGCCCGACGAGATCCTGACTGATCATCCCGATCGCTACCGGGCGATGTTCGTCGAGTCCGGCAACCCGGCGCACTCGATCGCCGACAGCCAGCGGATGCGAGAGGCGCTCCAAGCCCTCGAACTGCTCGTGGTGGTCGATGTCGCGATGACGGAGACCGCCCGACTGGCTCACTACGTGCTGCCCGCGGCCTCGCAGTTCGAGAAGTCCGAAGCCACCTTCTTCAACTTCGAGTTCCCCGGCAACGTATTCCATCTCCGGCACCCGCTCCTCGATCCGCTTCCCGGCACCTTGGTCGAGCCCGAGATCCACGCGCGTCTGGCGGAGGCGATGGGCTACCTCGCTCCGGACAAGCTGGCGCCCTTACACGAGGCCGCGTCCAAGGGCCGCGCCGCGTACGCGGCGGCGTTCTTCACGGCGACCACGTCGGATCCCGAGCTGGCCGAGATGGCGCCGCTCGTCCTGTACCGCACACTCGGCCCGACGCTCCCGCAGGGTCTCGCGTCGGCGGCGCTGCTGTGGGGTGCGGCGCATCGATGCGCTCTCACGAATCCCGCAGGTGTGGCGCGGGCCGGCTTCACCGGCGAGGGGCTCGAACCGGGCGAGAAGCTGTTCGACGCGATCCTCGAGGGCGAGCACGGTGTCACGTTCTGCCTCGATGAGTACGACGAGTCGTGGCGTCGCCTGAAGACCGATGACGGGAAGATCGCACTCGACCTACCCGAAATGCGCTCGATGCTCGACGACCTATCGGCTGGAGCGCTTCGTCCCCCGAGTGATCCGGCTTTCCCTGTGGTGCTGTCGGCGGGTGAACGGAGGAGCTTCACCGCGAACACCATCTTCCGGGACAACACGTGGCGGAAGAAGGACGCCGACGGAGCGTTGCGGGTTTCGTCCTCCGATGCCGATACCTATGGCCTCGTCGACGGAGGTCGCGCGCGCGTCACGACGCAGCGGGGTTCGGCCGAGGTGCTCGTGGAGGTCAACAATCGTATGCGCGCTGGGCATGTGTCACTGCCGAACGGCATGGGCGTCG
>JANPDB010000584.1:0-3591 GCA_031431255.1 Acidimicrobiia bacterium
GCCGGTCAGCACACGCTGACCGTGGGGCCCCTCGACGACACCGCTGTCCGGCGCGCCCTCGCCGACGAACTCGGCGCGGCCGTGGTGGAGAGCAACGGCGAACGCCACATCGCCATCTCCGGGGACGACTGACACATCGGCCGCCGAGGGTTGCGTCGGAAGCACGACGCGTCTTAGTATTTGGCTGACCTAAGTTCGTAGAGGAAGCTCCCCGAACTCGAACGACAACCGCCGCAGAAGTGGATTCGTGGACACCTCCCGACGTACCGACCAGAGTCTGCTCCCGGGTGAGACGGCGTCCATGGTTGCCGCGTCGTTGGACGTGCCCTGCGTGCTGCTCTGTGCCGGGAAGTCCTGTCGGAACGCCAAGGGCTTCGACGAGCTGCGCGTTTCCCTCGAAGTGCTCACCAAGGTCAAGAAGGTGAAGTGCGTCGACGTGTGCGACGGTCCGGTGGTCGGCGTGCGTCTCCCGGGTGAGACCGTGTGGTTCGAGCGGATGCGCTCGGAGAAGGTTCGCAATGCCGTCACTGCCTTGCTCGCCAACAGCGCGCGGGTTCCGAAGAAACTCCGCGATCGCCGGGTCTGACCGACGCGCTCCACAAGAACTCGCGGGCGGGGCACGGTCCGCCTACGCGAAGAGGGTCTCGCCGAGGAAGCCGCCCGCCGACGCCACGCCGGGCGGGACGGCGAAGAGTGCGGAACCGGTGTGCTGGAGATACTCCATGAGCGTGTCGTTCTTCGAGAGCTGCAGCTGCATGGGGATGTAGTGCGTGGCGGGGTCGCGGACGAAGGCAATGAAGAACAATCCCGCATCGAGACGGCCGAGCCCGTCGGAACCGTCGGTGAAGTTGTAGCCACGACGAAGGATGCGTTTGCCGTTGTTGGCCGACGGATTGGCGAGCCGCACATGCGAGCCGACAGGGATGAGGGGTTCGTCTCGCGCTCCGAGTGCTTCGAACTCGGGAGCGGTGAACTCGGTCCCCCCGGACAGTGGAGCGCCGTCGCTCTTGGTGCGACCGATCAGCGCCTCCTGCTCGGCCAGCGAGGTGCGATCCCACGTCTCGATACGCATGCTGATACGGCGGGCCACGAGATACGAACCGCCGCCGAGCCACGCGTCGTTCGCATTTTGGGCAGACGACGGGACCCACACGTGCTCGTCGAGCAACGCGGGATCTTCCGCCTTCAGGTTCGCCGTTCCGTCCTTGAACCCGAACAGGTTTCGTGGCGTGGTCTGCGCGGTCGAGGTGGACGAGGTTCGCCCGAAGCCCAACTGAGACCATCGCACCGTCGCCGTACCGAAGGCGATGCGGGCGAGGTTGCGGACAGCGTGGACGGCCACCTGCGGATCGTCCGCACACGCCTGCACACACAGATCGCCGCCCGAGCGGCCCGGTGAGAGGTTGTCCTTCGGAAAGAGCGGCAGCTCCGCCAACGACGGCGGACGGCGAGCAGCGATCCCGAAACGGTCGACACCGGCGGCTGTCTCGAACAGCGACGGACCGAAGCCGATGGTGATGGTGAGCTGTGACGCCGGCAGACCCAGCGCTTCGCCGGTGTCGTCGGGCGGCGCGAGTGGTGATCCGCCGACCGCTCCGAATTCGCCCACGGTCAGGCCCTGCGTCATCTTTGCCGCCGCATCAGTCCACTCCCTCAGCAGGCGGATCAGGCGATCGCGGCTCGTCGTGGTGACGTCGAACGCGGCGAAGTGCAGCCGGTCCTGGGCCGGCGTGGCGATGCCCGCCTGATGGCTGCCGTAGAACGCGACTGCACCGCTGTCCAAAGTCGACGCGTCCGCGTCCGTCCCGTTGCGACGGTTCAGCGCAGCGACGGCGCCGCCGGCGACCGCTGCGACGCCAACGCCGGCGGCGCCGAGCAGACGCCGGCGAGACAGTCCGCTACGCCCGGGGGACGAGGAAGTACGCGCGCGTAGGGTCGTGGGATCTTGGACGTCGTCGTTCGGGGGCGGCGTCTCCGTGTCGTTCACAGCACGACGGCAGAAGTGAGGCGTGATAGGGGCTCGCCCAGCGCATTGACGGCGTCGGCCATCGCTTTGATCTGTTCCGCCGAGAGATCGCGGTAGTTCACGAAACCATCGCCCTTTTTCTGCGCGTCGAGGAGCATCTGGACGTCGTCGAAGCGTTCGTCGAGCTCGGTCAGCAACGCCGGGTTTTTCTCGCGGAGCACCGGTTCGAGCGCCTCGAACGCCATCTTTGCGCCTTCGACGTTGGCCTGGAAGTCCCAGAGATCGGTCCCGGACCAGACCTCCTCTTCGCCGGTCACTTTGCCGGTTGCTACTTCGTCGAGCAGTTCCTTCGCTCCGTTGCTCAGCTGATCCGCAGAGAGCGAGACGACCGACACCCGGCCACGGAGGTCCTTGGTATCGGCAACGAGTTGATCGGCGAGCGCGGCGCGTTGCCCGGCGGTGAGCGCGACGTACGACGCATCGTTTGCCGGCGGCCAGAGGTCCTTCTCGATCCGATGCCAGCCGGTCCATTCCTGGCCCGCTTCGAGGTCGGCTTCGCGAAGGTCCAGCTTCGGGTCGACATCGCCGAACGATTCGGCGACGGGTTCGATCCGCTCCCAGTGCATCCGGGTGGGTGCGTAGCTGGCACGCGCCTCGTCGTCCTTGCCGGCCCGGTACAACTCGGCGAAGGCTTCGGTCTTCTCCAACAGCTCGTCGGCCTCGGTGCGGATGAAATCGGTGTACTGCTCCGTTGCGTCGGTGAGCAGCGTCTCGATCGCCGGTGCCGCCACGGGTTCACCCGAGTCGGTGACCGTGAAGTCGCTGCGGATGCCGTCGCCGGTCATCCCGGGTTTGCATGCCGCGATGTAGGTGCCCGGCTTGATCCGTACGACAAGGTTCCGAGTTATGCCCGGGCCGATGTTTTCGACCTCGCCGACCACGCGCACGCCCTCCTCGGCAAACAGATAAAACTCGTTGACCTTCGAACCCTTGTTGGTCACGGCGAAGGTGAGCGTTCCGCTGGGAGCGTCGGCCGACGACACGGTGCACGCATCGTCGGTGGCCGTGACGGTGAGCTTGCCGGGTTCAGTACCGTCCTTCGTGGCGCCGGAATCGGCTTTGTCCGTGCAGGCCGTGAGCATCGCGACGGCACTCATCACGGTGACGATGACGACGCCGCGGCGAAGGCTGGAAAACGACATCATGCGGGCTGTCCTTTCGTGGTGATCCGGGCGGGGGCGTTCGGCCGTCGACGCATGAGCGTGATGAAGGCCGCCATCACCGGGATCACGTAGACCAGCCAGGCGCCGGCCTCGAGCCAGGTCGTAGTGGGGGAGAAGTTGAACGTTCCCTTGAGGAGGGTAGCCAGCCAGGTGCCGGGGCGGATCGTCGACGACACGTCGAAGGCAAGGTGGTCCAGCCCGGGGAGGATGTCGGCCTCCTGGAGGTCGTGAATGCCGTAGGCGAGCACACCGCCGGCGACAAGGACCAGCAGCGCACCCGTCCAGGTGAAGAAGCGGGCCATGTTCAACTTCAGCGCGCCCCGGTAGATCGCCACGCCGACGAGGACCGCGACCGCGAGGCCGAGGGTGGCCCCGATCAACGGTTCCGTCGACGAGCCGGTT
>JANPDB010000585.1:0-8313 GCA_031431255.1 Acidimicrobiia bacterium
GCGAAAGCCGCTCAGATTGCGGGGCGCCACCACCCGACACCGTGGAGCCGATCTCGGCGTTCGCGTTTCGCGTTCGCGTTCGGACCAGCAGGCCCTCTGACGGGACCGCTCTTCGGGTCAGCGCAGGGCGTTTCGGAGCGCGTCAAGCCGCTCGGGCACTGCGGCGTACCAGACCCACAGACCCCGCTTCTCGCGAGACACGAGACCGGCGTCGACGAGGATCTTCATATGATGACTTACGGTCGGCTGGGAGCGGCCCGAGGGCTCGACCAGGTCACACGCACAGACCTCACCCTTCGCCGACGCGACGATGGAGAGCAGGGTAAGGCGGATCGGGTCGGCCAGCGCGGCGAACGATTGGGCGAGGACCTGGGCGTCGGACTCGTCGAGCATCGACGTCCGAACGGGACTGCAGCACGCGATCGGATCCGCTTGGATCTTGCGCAAGGTCTTCGTCGACGAGGCCACGGCGACAAGTGTATCGAAGGTTGTCGAAGAAATACATTGACAGATGTCGATCTATTTGCGAGAGTGGCACGTATCGACGATCATCGATACGCTTGTCGGCGATTCCTGAGGAGGAACACCATGTCCCGAGTCCAAGTTGCGCTCAACGTCGGAGACCTCGACGCCTCGATCGAGTTCTACAGCAAGCTCTTCCGCACCCCGCCGGCGAAGGTCCGCGAGGGGTACGCCAACTTCGCCATCACCGAACCGCCGCTCAAGCTCGTGCTCATCGCCGGCCAGGGCGAGCCCGGCACGCTGAACCACATCGGCGTCGAGGTCGAGTCGACCGACGAGGTCGCCGAGGCAGCGTCTCGGATGAACGGGGAGCTGGAGGAGTCGACGACGTGTTGCTACGCCGTGCAGGACAAGGTGTGGGTCAGCGGCCCCGAGATCCCGTGGGAGATCTACACCGTCCTCGCCGACGCCGCCACCATGGCACCAGTCGCCGGCGAGTGCTGCGCCCCGGAGGCTGCCGTCCCGGCTGCCGTCGGCGCACGGCCCAACGCCTGCTGCTGACCCCGAACGCCTACTGCTCAACGGTGTGCGTCGACCTCGGCGAGCACTTCACCGATGATCTTCGTGACGGTGTGGGTGGCGATGGTCTCGCCGCCCTCCGCGTTGGCGACCTCGGCCGCGAAGCCCTTCACGGCCGGCGCTCCGCCTACGAGCACATGACGCAGCGCTTCAGCGCTGGACTCGGGGTCGTCGAGGGATTCGACGGCCTTCGCAACGTCGTGTTCGGGGTCCTCGGCGACAGCGTGCACGACTGCCATGGCCTCGTCGCGGCCGCTCGCCGTCGACGTTGCGGCGTGTGAACCGACCTGCTGGAGGTCCCACTCGGCGAGCGCTTCGATGTAGCCGCCCGCGCCGGGGTGCAACAAACGTGTCGTTGGCGAGTCTTCCCCGACGAGACCCAACTCGTCGTCGTGTCGACCGGGAATGATCGGGACGATCAAGTTGCCATCGTTGTCTCGGATGATTTCCATGTTGGTCGACTACCCCGGCGCTGCGCACCGCCAAACCCCGGCAATTGACTGGCACGATCGCTCCCGGAAATGGCGGCGACGCACCGCGCCCGCATTCCCGCTCGAGCAGCAACTCTCGGGCGATCCGGCGCACAGTGGGCGCGAGTCCCGTGGCTCTCCTGCGTGCACGCCTGACCTCGCTTGTGCGGCTGAACACCTCCCAACGCCGTTCGGAGGTGTTCAGCCCCCATATATAGGGGCAACCTCTCTCCCAACCGACAGGTGCCAGTCGAAGGACACGGGCACGGCGGGCCGTTGGTCGCAGAAGCTGTGTTCCCGGTTTCGCGTCGGGGAGACGGGGGTACGTTGACATCACCCGACGGCTGAGAGCAGTGGATGAAACCGGACCATCCCCACGATCCACTTGGTGTCTCCCACAGGCGCGGTCGGTCGCGCCAGGAGCCGGCCGAGCCGATCCTGGCCGAACTGTTCAGCGTCGAGCGTCTCGAACAGCACGCACGAACGCTCGCCCTCGCCCAACTCGTTACCACGAGGGACCGACGCGGGCGCGACGTGCACCCTCGCATCGACGAGAACGGCCGCGTCCTTGTTGAGTCGTACCGCCTTCTCGCCCGCGCCATCCGAGAAGAGCGCGCCGTCACACCAGCGGCGGAGTGGCTCGTCGACAACTTCCCGATCGTCGACGAGCAGCTGCGTGAGATCCGAGACGACCTGCCGCCGGACTACTACCGCGAACTTCCGAAGCTCGCCGGCGGACCTCTCGCCGGCTACCCCCGGGTGCTGGGATTGGCCTGGGCATACATCGCACACACCGACAGCCGCTTCGACCCGGAGAGTCTGCGCCGGATGGTGCGCGCCTACCAGGACATCGATCCGCTGACCATCGGCGAGCTCTGGGCGATCGCCATCAGCCTGCGCATACTCCTCGTCGAGAACCTGCGCCGGCTGACCGAACAGATCGTGCGGCGCCGCGAGGCACGGGAGTTTGCCGACGAACTCGCTGACGACATTCTTCGCCTTACCGGCGATGCCGGCGCACTCGCGGCGCGTCACCTGTCGCGGGTTACCCTTCCTACCGCCGCCCGCGTCCAGCTGTTCCAACGTCTGCGCGACCTTGACCCGGCGACAACGCCGGCGCTGCGCTGGCTCGACGACCTCGTCACGGCGGAGGGCGCGACCTCCGAGGAGATGGTTCGGGTCGAGCATCAGCGTCAGGCGACGATGAACGTAACGGTCCGCAACGTGATCACGAGCATGCGACTCATCTCGTGGTTCGACTGGTCCGGTCTCGTCGAGAGCGTCAGCATGGTCGATGACGTGCTCCGCTCGCGGAGCGCGTTCGCCGACATGGACTTCGCAACGCGCAATCAGTACCGGGATGCGATCGAGACCATGTCCCGCCGCTCGGGTCTGACCGAGATCGCGGTCGCCCGAAAGGCGGTGGAGTTAGCCGCGGCCACGCCTCCCGTCGACAACATCTCGCCGTCACAGGCGGCGCGCCGCCGAGACCCCGGCTACTTCCTGATCGCCGAGGGTCGCCCCGCCTTTGAACGAGCGATCGCGGTCCGCGTCGGAGTACCTGAGCGCCTCCGCCGTGCCTTCATCAACGCGGCAGGCATCGGGTACCTCTCGACCATCACCTTCTTCTCCGCGATGATCCTCGCCGTGCCACTGCTGTTGTCATGGCTCGGCAACGCCACCGCGTCCGGCACGGTCGTCCTCATGGTCCTCGCCCTCGTGCCGGCATCGGAGGTTTCGATCGCGTTGGTCAACCGTCTGGTGACGTGGGTCGTGAAGCCGCGACCGCTCCCCCGCCTGGACCTCGACGACGGTGTGCCGTCGTCGATGAGGACGCTCGTCGTCGTGCCCATGATCCTGACGAACGAGGCGGGCATCAAGGCTCAGGTCAGCGGGCTTGAAGTGCATTTCCTCGCGAACCGGCCCGGCGACGTCCGCTTCGCACTGCTCTCCGATTGGCGGGATGCACCGACCGAGACCGTACCCGGCGACGACGAACTCCTGGCCTGCGCAGCCTCCGGTATCGACGAGCTCAACGAACGCTATGGCGAAGCCCCCGATGGCGGGGCAAGGTTCCTGCTGTTCCATCGGATGCGACGGTGGAACGAGGCGGAGCGATGCTGGATGGGTTGGGAGCGCAAGCGGGGCAAGCTGCACGAACTCAACGAACTGCTGCTCGGTTCGAAAACGACCAGCATCCTGATTGCCGGACGACCGATGTCGACCCCGCCTGCGGATGTGCGCTACATCGTCACCCTCGACGCCGACACGCGAATGCCGGTCGGCGCCGTCGGACGCCTCGTGGGAACACTCGCCCATCCCCTCAACCGGCCGAGCTTCGACCCCGGGTCCGGACGGGTCGTCGAGGGCTACGGGGTCCTGCAGCCTCGCATCACCGCGACGCTCCCGGCGGTCGGTGCCGGATCAATCCATCAGAGGATCTACTCGGGACCAGCCGGGATCGACCCCTATGCCTCCGCCGTTTCCGATGTGTACCAGGACCTCTTCCACGAAGGGAGCTACACCGGAAAAGGCATCTACGACCTCGCCGCGTTCTCGGCGGCCCTGCTCGACCGTGTCCCGGAGAACGCGCTCCTGAGCCACGACCTGTTCGAGGGCATCTTCGCCCGCGCCGGACTCGTCACCGATATCGAGTTCTTCGAAGAGTTCCCCTCGGACTACCTCGTCTCCACGAGTCGCCAGCAGCGCTGGGCGAGGGGCGACTGGCAGCTGCTTCCGTGGATCCTCGGCCTGGCCCGCGACGCAACGGGTCGGCGCGAACACAGCGCCATCCCCCGCATCGCACGCTGGAAGATGATCGACAACCTCCGCCGAACGATGTCAGAGCCACTTGCGCTCGCCACGCTTGTCGCCGCGTGGACGCTCTCTTCGGTCTCGGCGGTCAGCTGGACCGCCTTCGTCCTCGCGTCGATGGCGATCCCCGCCGCCCTGCCCGTCATCGCCGGTCTGCCGACGCGGCGACCCGGCATCGCGAAACGGAGCCACATCCGGGCGACGGTCAACGACGCCGTCGCAGCGGCGGCTCATCTCTTCTTCGGGATCACGTTCCTCGCCCACCGAGCGTGGACCATGATCGACGCAGCGGCACGAACGCTCGGTCGTTTGGTGATCACCCGGCGGAAGCTGCTCGAGTGGACGACGGCAGCAGATGCCAGGGCCGGCCGACCGAGGACGCGGGGCGACTACGTCCGAAGGATGGCCGTGAGCTTGGTGCTCGCCGGAACGACCACGGTCCTCGTCCTCTCGGCGAAGCGGGGCGACGTGTGGCTTGCCGCCCCGTTCGTCTCCCTGTGGCTTGTCGCGCCACTCGTCGCCCGCCTCATCAGCCTCCCGCCGGCCGAACGACCGACGGAGCAGCTGACTGTCGCCGACGTCGAATCGCTCCGGCTCACGGCCCGACGCACCTGGCTGTTCTTCGAGAGATTCGTCGGACCCGAAGACCACGGACTTCCTCCGGACAACTTCCAGGACGACCCCGCCCCGCAGATTGCCCACCGCACGTCACCGACGAACATCGGGATGTACCTGCTGGCGACCGTGACCGCCCGCGACTTTGGGTGGATCGGCACGCTCGACATGGTGGAGAGGCTGGAGGAGACGTTGGCCACCATCGGCCGGCTCGATCGATTCCGAGGACACCTCTACAACTGGTACGACACCCGAGAACTCCGACGATTGGAGCCGGACTACGTGTCCTCGGTCGACAGCGGCAACCTCGCCGGCCATCTTCTGGCGCTCGCCGGCGCCTGCCGCCAGATGATCGACCAACCGCTCCCTGTCGAAGCGGCGCTCCGCGGCACCGGTGACGCCGTTGCGTTGGCGCGCGCCGCTGCCGAACATCTCGACGGCACCGGGACCCGAACGCTCTTGAAGTACCAGCTCGACGAGGCCCTCACGCGACCGATGACCGGCGTCGCCCCTCTCCCGCCGACGCAAGACGCGTGGGCGCAGCGGCTCGCCGAGCTCACGCAGGCAACACACGAACTGGCCGACGTGGCCGCGGTGCTCGCGGCCGATCAGGGCGATCACGACTCCGAGCTGCAGCTCTGGGCCGACGCGGCGAGCCGTACCGCGTCCAGCCACGCGCGAGACCTCGCACTTCTTCGTGCCCCTGCGGACGCGGCTTCGGCAACGACGATCGCTGGCCTTGCCGAGTCATCGGCCTCCGGCGAACTCGTCCGACGGCTCGCCGCCATCGCCGAGAAAGCTCAGCAGCTCTTCCGGGAGATGGACTTCAGTTTCCTGTTCGACCGGACAAGGAAGCTGTTCTCGATCGGCTTCAGGGTGCACGAGGGCTCCCTCGACCCCAGCTACTACGACCTCCTCGCCTCGGAGGCCAGACTGACCAGCTTCCTGGCGATCGCCAAGGGGGACATCGATCCGGATCACTGGTTCCGTCTCGGTCGTGCCACGACGCCGGTCGGACGCGGTTCGGCTCTCATCTCGTGGTCGGGCTCCATCTTCGAATACCTGATGCCTGCGCTGGTCATGCGATCACCGTCGCAGAGCCTGCTGGATCAGACCAACCGCCTCGTCGTCCAACGGCAGATTCGCTACGGGGCCGAGAAGGGCGTACCCTGGGGGGTATCCGAGTCGGGGTTCAATGCCCGCGACCTCTCCCAGAACTACCAGTATTCGGGTTTCGGTGTCCCCGGCCTCGGCCTCAAGCGGGGACTCAGCGAGGATGTCGTCGTCGCTCCGTACGCAACGGCCCTCGCCGCCATGATCCAGCCCAAGGCCGCCGTCAGGAACTTCACCCGTCTCCGGGCCGAGGGAGCGGCTGGGCGCTACGGCTTCCGGGAGGCGCTCGACTACACCGATCGGCGGCTCCCCGAGGGGGCCACCGTCGCCGTGGTCAAGAGCTACATGGCCCACCACCAGGGCATGACCCTGGTGGCCATCGGCAACGTCCTCAACGCGTTCGCTATGGTGCAGCGCTTCCACGCCGACCCGATGGTCGAAGCGGCCGAACTCCTGCTCCAGGAAAGGATGCCGCGCGACGTCCTCGTCGGTCGGCCGCGGGCCGAGGAGGTCAAGAGCGCCGCCGACGTCCGCGAACTCGTCCCGCTGATCGTTCGCCGCTTCACCTCGCCTCACGACCCCATCCCGCGAACACACGTCCTTTCCAACGGACGCTACGCCGTCATGGTAACCACGGCCGGATCGGGGTACAGCCGTCTCGGTCCCATGGCGGTGACGCGTTGGCGCGAAGACCCCACGTGCGACGCCTGGGGCAGCTACCTGTACCTCCGAGACGCCGCCAGCGGCGAGGTGTGGTCGGCCGGTTACCAGCCGACCGGGGCAGAACCGGACGCGTACGAGGTCGTGTATTCGGAGGATCGGGCCGAGTTCTCCCGCCGTGACGGCAGCATCGCGACGAAGCTAAGCATCGTCGTCTCCGCCGAGCACGATGCCGAGATCCGCCATCTGACGATCACCAACCACGGCAGCCGCGAGCGTCAGATCGACGTGACGTCCTACGCCGAGATCGCCCTCGCCTCCCAAGCCGACGACATCGCGCACCCGGCATTTCAGAACCTCTTCGTCCAGACCGAGTTCGTTCCCGAGGCCGGCGCCCTGCTGGCCACCCGCCGTCCTCGATCCCGCGAGGAAGTACCCGTCTGGGCGGCCCACGTCGCCGCCGTGGAGCACCAGGCTTCCGGTGCGCTCCAGTACGAAACCGATCGGGCGCGCTTTCTCGGGCGTGGGCGAACGGTCCGCTCCCCAATCGCCGTCACGGATGGGCAACCGCTTTCCAACACGGTGGGCTCGGTGCTCGACCCGATTTTCAGCATTCGGTGCCGGATCACGCTCGCGCCGGGCGCGACCGCCCACGCCGTGTTCTCCACCATCATCGCCGGATCGCGCGACGAGGTCCTCGACCTGGCCGACAGGTACCGCGAGCCGGCCACCTTCGAGCGGGCGTCCATCCTCTCGTGGACCCAGGCCCAGGTCCAGCTGCACCACCTCGGCGTCGAATCCGACGAAGCCCACCTTTTCCAGCGACTCGCCAATCGCGTCCTCTACTCGGACAAATCGCTCCGACCGGCCAGCACCCTGCTCGAGCGTAACGAGCTGGGTGCCCCGGCTCTGTGGGCGCACGGCATCTCCGGCGACCTTCCGATCGTCCTCGTGCGCATCGAGGAGGCCGAAGAGCTCGACATCGTCCGCCAGCTCCTCCGCGCCCACGAGTACTGGCGTTGGAAGCTCATCGACGTCGACCTGGTGATCCTCAACGAACATGGCGCCACCTACGCCCAGGACCTCCAGGGTTCCCTGGAGGCTGCCGTCCGGTCGAGCCGGTCGATCATTCCTCGGGAGAAACAACCCGGGCACGGTGCCGTGTTCATCGTCCGCGGCGATCTCCTTTCGGCCGCGGACCGCACGCTGTTCCAGAGTGCCGCACGAGCGGTGCTGCTCAGCCGCCTGGGCAACCTCGCCGAGCAGGTCACCCGCGCTGATCGCACCGAACGGCCGACGAAACCGAGCACGCCCGTGAGGCCGAAGCCCGCATCGGGCGAGCCGTTGGTCGTCCGCCACGACTTGGAGTTCTACAACGGGCTCGGAGGCTTTGCCGATGACGGCCGAGAGTACGTGACCGTTCTCGGGCCGCGGCAATCCGCTCCTGCACCATGGCTCAACGTCATCGCCAACGACTCATTCGGGTTCCAGGTGTCGGAGTCCGGTTCCGGATACACCTGGTCGCGCAACAGCCGTGAGAACCAACTCACCGCGTGGTCCAACGATCCCGTCAGCGATCCGACCAGCGAGGCCATCTACG
>JANPDB010000586.1:0-4088 GCA_031431255.1 Acidimicrobiia bacterium
GTACTCCTTCGAGCGCCGGATCAATCGTGGTGACCGAATCGTCGTCGGTGTCAACCGATTCACCGAGGCCCCGGGCGACGAACCGCTTCCGATTCTCGTGATCGGACCCGAAGTGGAGGAGCGTCAGCGCAAGCGGCTCGACATCGTCAAACACGACCGCAACGACGCCGCGGTGCACGAAGCGCTCGGTCGGGTGAAGAGTGCCGCCGAGGACTCCACCGTGAACCTCATGCCGGTGCTCGTCGCTGCCGCCACGTCCTACTGCACGCTCGGCGAAGTGATGAACACCATGGCCGAGGTCTTCGGCCGCTACGTCGAGAAGCCGGTCATCTGACAATCGCGCGCGGCCCTGCTGGGCGTTGACCGGGCCGGCTTCCGTCGATACGCCTCCGTGCGCCTCGCAAGTAGCGTCGCCACCATGGCCGATGGTGATCACCGTCCCGACGAGCCCGATCTCGGGAACGGTCCGACGCCGGGGATGGTGGTGGCAGGTCGGACGCTGGCCGACCCACGGCTGAGTCCTGACGGCACCGCAGTCGTCGTGCACGTTCGCGACGGTGCCGGTCCGCGGCTGGTGTGCATCGAACTCGGCGACGGGGAACAGGTCACACCGGGGCCGGAAACGGTCATCGTGTTCGACCCGTCAGTCGTGGGGTCGCACCCGTTCGGCGGTGGTACGTGGAACTGGTTCCCCGACAGCGGGTCCGTGGTCTACGTGGCGGCCGCCGGACTCTTCCGCGCAGGCCGAGCGGGTGGGCCCGGGCAACTTCTCGCCACTCCGCCGCTCGGAACATGGTTCGCGTCGCCGACGGTGTCGGCCGACGGTCGCCGGATCGCCGTGATCGTCGAGAACGACGATTCGCAATTGATCGCCGTCGTCGACCTCGGGCATGACGGATCCCTGGAGATCGTTGTGCCGGGCGATCCGGGGGTGTTCTGCATGGACCCGGCGTGGTCCCCCGACGGTGCGCTGTCCTGGCACCGATGGGAGGCGCCGTTCATGCCCTGGGATCGCGCGTCGATCGTGACCCGAAAGGGTGACGGATCCGTCAGCGTCCTCGGCGATGGCTCTCCTGCGCAACCACAGTGGTCCGCGGATGGGATGCACCTCGGCCACGTTGCCGACGGAACCAACGGTTGGCGGAACGTGTGCGTCGACGGGCATGCGGTCGTCGGTGCCGGCGCGGGCGAGCTGTACGAGCATGGGACCCCGTCGTGGGGCCCGGGGCAGCGATCCTGGTGCTGGTCGCCCGATGGGACGCGGGTGGCCTTCGTCCGGAACGAGGAGGGCTTCGCCCGGCTCGGGGTTGCCGATGTCACCACCGGAGCCGTGAGCGAACTCGGCAAGGCATGGCACGTCGGCCTGTCCTGGTCGCGTACCTCGGGTGGTCGCGAACGAATCGCGGCGATTCGAACGGGGGGCGTGACGCCGCCACAGCTCGTGGTCTACGACCTCGCTGTCGCTCCGATGCGCACGACCGTGCTCCGGGGATCGGTCGGCGGGTGGGAGGCGGTCGGCCTCCCGGAGCCCGAGGTGTTTCACTGGCCGGCCGCCGACTGCACCGTGCTCCACGGACGCTTCTACTCGTCGCCGAGGCCCCACGGCGGAACGATTGTGTCGCTCCATGGCGGTCCGACGGATCAGACCACCGTGGTGTTCAACCCCCGTTTCGGCTACTGGTTGGCACGCGGGTGGTCGGTGTTCGTCCCCGATCACCGCGGCTCGACCGGATGGGGGCATGCGTATCAGCAGGCGATGAACGAACGCTGGGGCGAGCTCGATGTGAGCGACTGCGCCGATGGCCTCCGAGCGCTCGGCCGTGTCGGCCGGATCGTTCACGAGCAGACCGTCGTGATCGGTGGCTCGGCGGGCGGCTTCTGTGCGCTTCACCTGCTCCTTCGCCACCCCGAACTGTTCTCGTGCGGCGTTGCGCTGTACCCGGTGACCGACCTCGCCGAGCTCGACGCCACCACGCACCGGTTCGAGCGCTTCTACAACCGTTCGCTGGTCGGGTCGGTCGAGCGCTACGGCGAGCGCTCCCCGATCACGGTGGCGGCGACGCTTTCGCGCCCCTTGCTCCTGTTGCACGGTGACGCCGACCCCGTCGTTTCCGTCGGGCAGTCGAGGCGGTTCGCGGCCGAGGCGACGGCGGCGGGTGCGACCGTCGAACTGGTGGTCTACGAGGGTGAGGTCCACAGCTGGAAGCGGTCCGCCACGACCGTCGACGAACTCCTCCGGATCGACGCGTTCCTGGCCAGGTTCTGTCCGACCGGATGAACGGCCCGGACTGACCGCTCCGACGGAACTCCGGGCAATCCCTGAGACCCGCTGGCCGAATAGGAACCGAGCACCGGTAGCGTTGATTGAATGCTTCTGGCCGAGTGCGAGATCAGACACTCGCGGCCGGTCGCCCCGACGCGACGCGTCGCGCTCGGCCTGCAGGTGCTCCCGACCGAACCCCAGCCCGGGTGGGGTCCCGTCCTCCTCGGCGGCATGGTGGCGGCCAACATCGTCGAGCTCGAACCCGACGAACTCCCCGACGTCTGGGACTTCGTCGACGATCTCGAAGCGGGCCGCCGCATCTCCCAACCCCGCCTCCGGCACCGGTTTCAGCGCGACATTGTCGGTCTCGACCGCTCCGTCCACTCGCTGATCGGCGAGGGGGAACACGTCTGGTTCGATCTGGAGGAACGGGCTCTTCCGGCCGTCACCATTCTCGGCGCGCTCTATGCCGCCGCATCGCTCCCGCTGAAGACCCACCCCTACGTCTTCCGCGTCATGCGCAAAGCGATGATGTGGGAGCACAAGCTCGACGCCGACTTCGTCGCCCATCTTCTCGGCGACGACGCCGCGTTCTCGCGGTGGCGCTCGCTCCCGACCGACCACCGGTGGGCGCTGAAGCTGCTCGGATTCGGGCCCAACGACTCACCGACCCGCGACCTCATCCAGTCGGCGTTTCGCGACGCCATCTCGAAGGCGCACCCCGATCGCGGCGGGGACCGCGACGACGCCGGTCAACGGATCGTGGAGCTGACGCAGGCACGCCGGCTCCTCCTCGCCTGAGCAGCCCACTTCTCTGGGAGCGACGCCTTCTCGACAAAACACCTGTTCTCCAACGTGCGTATCATTCGCCCATGCCCACGTCCAAGGCCGCGAGGAAAAGCGCCACAGGAAACGCGACAAAGGACGGAACAAAGAACGGCACAAAGAACGGCACAAAGGGCCAGACCGACGGCCGGGCCGCGGGCCTCGTCCTGTTCCCGAGCGCCGGGACGGACGCCTCGTTCAGCGCCATGGTCGCCATCGAGGAGCGAGTCGGTCAGGGTGAACGGGCGATTCCCGTTCGACGTGTCGATTTCCCCTACCGCCTCGCTGGACGACGGATCCCCGACCGAACACCGGTGATGGTGAACGCCGTTGTGGAGGCGACCACCGCCATGGCGAAGTCGCTGAAGGTCGGCACCGAGCGGATTCTCGTCGGCGGCCGGTCGATGGGCGGGCGCATGGCGTCCTATGCCGTCGCCGAGGGCCTCGCTGTAGCCGGGCTCGTCCTCGTCGCCTACCCGCTCCACCCGCCCGGTCACTTCAACGAGAACCGTGACGATCATTTCCCTTCGATCAGCGTTCCGACCCTCTTCGTCTCGGGGGCGCACGACGCGTTCGCCTCGATGGAGGAGCTCACGGAGTCGGCGAAGAAGGTCCGCGGCCGGGTTTCGCTGAAGTTCTTGGAGGGCAACCGACGGACCGGCGGCCATGCGCTCTACGGCCAGGACGAGCAGGTTGCTGCGTTCGTCGCCACGTGGGTCCGTCGCCGCTGAGGGACGGGTCAGCTTCTCGCTTGGGTTTCGGTTCGCGTCGGGTTCGCTGCCGTCTGGGGAGCCGCCTCTGCCGCATCGAGCGGGTTCAGCTCCTCCAACTCCCGTCGTGAAGTCTCCGGAGTGGTCATCCACAGCAGGATCACCGCGAGCACCAAGGAGAACGAGAACACGCTCACCACCGCTCCCTCGTTGCCGCCGGCGATGTGGTCGGCGAGGTAGGCCGCAGTGAGAAGACCGACGAAGCCGAACAACCGGGAGGCGAAGGTGGT
>JANPDB010000587.1:0-4036 GCA_031431255.1 Acidimicrobiia bacterium
CGTAACGACGAGACCGCATGGCTCGATGCAGAACTCGGGTGACGTCGTCCACCTCGACCTCGGACAACCCGAAGGTCGGGAAGCTGGCTACCTCCATCCTGCCGTCGTCGTAACCGCCCAACGCATTCTCGACGCCGCACCTACCGTGATCCAGGTCGTGCCGCTGACGAGCACGCTCCGAGGCTTCCACACCGAAGTCATCGTCGAGCCGGACCCATCCAACGGGCTCGAGCAGTTGTCGGTTGCGCAGTGCCAACATGTCCGCGCTGTCTCACCGACACGCGTGGTTCGCACACGTGGCAACGTGGGTGCAGTCGCCTTGTCGCAGATCCGAGAGACGATCGCCGTGATCATCGACCTGCCCTGAGTCTTCCATCCCCCTACCACGACGACGCGGCAACCGCTCGACTTCGGCGCTCGTACTCACCACCCGCCACCCGGTCGCAGCTACTGCACTCCGGCCCAAGTCCGGCGGCAGCCTGAGGTGGATGTTTGGCGCGTCAGCGTGCTCGATACGCGTCAGCCCGCGAGAAGACTCCGACAACGGTGACGCGTTGACGTTCCTCGTCGATTCGATAGAGGACCCGGTACGTTCCTCGGCGAGCGCTGTGACGATCGTCCAACGGCGGACGAAGGCGCTTGCCCACGCGATTTGGGTTGTCCAGGAGCGGTCCAACGATGAATTCGAATGCGGCGAACGCGACTGGCTCCGGGAGTTCTTCTGACAACTGTCGGCGAGTGGATGGGGCGACGATCAGCTCGTTGCGTCCATTGGTCATCGACGCCGGACAGCCATCGCCGCTCGCAGCGTCGCTTCACCTTCTCCACCGCCCGCCGCGAGTTCGGCATCGGCAGCTGCGAGTGCGCGAAGCGCTTCGGCATCTGACATAACAGCGATCGTTTCTTCAAGGCCCTCGAGAGCCTCAACGGCCACAAGAACGGCAGTAGGCCGTCCGTGGACGGTGACGGTGACCCGGTCGTGTTGAGCGCCGACCCGCGCAACAAGTTCTGACAGGTGTGCCTTCACATCGGCTACGGATCGAGTCTCAAACATGGTCATAAGCATGACCATGTCTGAGTGGGAACCGTCAAGCCTCCAGACCGCCCTACTTCAGCCCCTATGCGCGCTTACTACTGCCGCTGCATCGTGCCGGATCCCGGGCGGTGTTTATGTCTGCCTGGTGTGCGGGGACTGTGCGGCGAGTTCGGGCGGCGGTGTGGGCTGGCTTGGCAGGTGACGGTTTTCAATGGAGCTTCTGGTCGTTGTAGCTGGCGCCGGCGGTAGGTGAAGTCCGGGTTTCTTCGCGAGTCGAACTCGCCGAGCAGTAGCTCTGGGCGCACTATCGATGACTCAACGCTGATCGGCTTCGCTTCTCGATCCTGGGTCCGGTTGGCTGATCGACGCTCGGCGCCGGTGCAGAGCAGTGGCAGCGAACAGTTGCGCGAGCGCAACCCGCGACTGTGGTGACATGCTGATGTGGTGAGTTCCGTTCTGTTCGACCAGCACGGAGTACCGATGACCGGCGGCGCGGACGCTGTTGGCATCTACGACCGTGCCCTCGACCACCTGCTGCGCTTCCATCCCGCCGTGGTCGACGACGCCGGCACGCTCGTGGCGACGTCTCCGGACGCGCCGATGGGCCACGCGCTCACGGCCTACCTCCACCTGATGAGCACCGACGCCGCCGATCTGCCAACGGCGAGCGAAGCGGTCGCGGCCTTGCAGGGCTGTGCTGAGCACCCGCGTGAGCAGGCCCACGCCGACGCCGCAGCGGGGTGGCTTGCTGGTGACTGGACCGGTGCGGCCACCCACCTCGATGACCTGCTCCGCCAATGGCCCACCGACCTGCTGGCGCTCGCCATCGGCCACCAGCTCGACTTCTTCCTCGGCGACGCCACCAACCTGCGCGACCGTGTCGGCCGCACCCTGCCCGAGGTCGATCCCGACCACGCGCATGCCGGGTTCGTGCTTGGCATGCACGCGTTCGGCCTTGAGGAGTCGGGCCACTACGCCCAGGCCGAAGCGGCCGGCGTCGCCGCGCTAGCCCGGAACCGCGACGACGTGTGGGCCATCCACGCCGTCGTGCATACGTACGAGATGCGGGGCCGTATCGACACCGGCACACGTTTCCTCCTCGACCGTACCGACGACTGGGCCGACGGCAACCTGTTCACCGTGCACAACTGGTGGCATTTGGCGCTCTTCGCGTTGGAGGCCGGCGAACCCAGCCGGGCGCTCGCCATCTACGATGATCGGCTTCACACCCCGTCGTCGGCTGGGGTGCCCAGCGAGATGCTCGATGCCGCGGCACTCCTGTGGCGGCTTCACCTCGACGGCGTACCGACCGGTGATCGCTTCGCTGTCCTCGCCGATGGTTGGGCTCGCTACACCACCGAGGACCCGCGCTACGCGTTCAACGACGTGCACGCCGTGATGGCCCTGGCCGGCGCGGGGCGGCTCGACGATTGCCGCGCCGTCATCGCCAGGCTTAGCGCCTACGTCGAGCGGGCCCAAGGCACGAACACGTCCATGACGGCCGAGGTAGGCCTGCCTGTTGCCCGGGCCGTACTGGCATTCGTCGAGGGCCGCCACGCCGATGTCGTCGCCGAACTCGAGCCGATCCGACGCGTGCTCCACCACTTCG
Organism: Acidimicrobiia bacterium; assembly: GCA_031431255.1. Lineage (GTDB taxonomy): Bacteria > Actinomycetota > Acidimicrobiia > Acidimicrobiales > JANYDT01 > JANLQX01. The sequence continues at coordinate 2,646 of JANPDB010000587.1, forward strand.
GTGGCTCACACGCACAACGAGATGCCTGGCAGCGCACCCTGCTCGAGTCCAGCCTGCGATGCGGGCGGAACGACCTAGCTCGCGCGCTCACCGCCGAGCGCCTGTCGATGCGCGGGCAGGCCAACTACAACTGGGCGCAGCGGGCTCGGGTCCTCCACGCGTTGGGCGACGCGAACGGGGCCGGGTCGGCGGCAGCAACCGCCGAGTCGAACCGGGTCCGGTTCACCACAGCGTTCCAAGACCAGCGCTGACGAGCTCGACCCTCGACCGCCCGTCGTACCACCGAGACGTCACCTTCCCTCGCCGTCCGGCAGCACACGTCGTGGTCGCGCTCGCTCAGTGCCCCCTGCAGCCGGCTGAACCCGCACGCGTTAAGCCGGGCCCGTGGGCCTGAGCACGAGGCATACCGGCGAACCAACCAACGCCGGCCTCGACCAGAGTGACAGGTTTGCCAAATTTCGGCTCCTCTCTGTCAAGAGGGTGGGTTCGAGGTGGGCAGTTTGGGACGTTTTGGACTGGTTGGTCTTGGTCGTGCCGGGCTTGCACCCGTGGGTCCGGTCTTGTTTGAGGCCACACCTCGAACCCGGCCATCAACAGTATTCGTTGTAGCGGTTTTGCGTGGCGGGTGGGGTTTGCTGCGTGGTGTTGCTTTGGAACGGAACGATGCCGGGCGTGTTTTCATCGACGGCCATTTCGGCGGGTTCTCCGGCGTCGCTGCTGCCCGTGTTACGTGATCAGCGCGTAGTCGTTGATACACGGCGTCACTGATCCGACGTTTCAGGCACCGGATAGCTTCCTTTTTGGTTTTCCCTTCAGCGAGCTTCCGTTCGTGGTAGCTGCGGCCTGGTGTGCTGTATCGGATCTGCACGATCGCTGCGACATGGAAGACACTGTTGAGTTGACGGTTCCCCGCTCGTGAGAGCCGGTGACGTTCGTTGTTTCCCGACGATACGTCGATTGGTGCGGTGCCGGTGTACGACGCGAAGTGATTGTTCGATGGAAATCTGGTGATGTCACCAGTTTCGGCCATGATCGTAGCTGCACTTATCAACGCGATTCCGGTGATGTCAACGAGCGTTGTCCCGATCGTCTTGGCGGCCTGCTGAATACGAAGATTGATCTGGTCAATTCGTGCGTCGAGGGCCAACACATCGTTGAGATGATCAACGGCGATCTCGCGGCGCATCACGCCCGCCGGACCAATGAACTCAACGGTTTCAAGGATGTTCTCGGCTTCGTCAGTACTTAGCCTGGAGCAAACCCTTGATTCCGGAGTTGGGTTGGTTGGTTATGCGGCGGTGCGGTAGTGGTCTTGGTGGGCTTGGTTGGGGGTGCGGAGCCCGAGGGTGAGGTGGGTTCGGCGGTTGTTGTACCAGGCTTCGATCCACCAG
>JANPDB010000588.1:0-4544 GCA_031431255.1 Acidimicrobiia bacterium
TTCAGGGCCGCTTCGCGCCGCTGTTGGCGTTCGACCAGGTCGACGGCTACCAACCGATCGCTCCGCTGGTCACGGCCGGACGACTGCCGTCGACGGCGAGTGAGGTGGCGCTCGGCCGGCCGTTGGCCGATGCGCTGCACAAGCGCATCGGCGATCCTGTTGAGGTGTCCATCGAGACGGCAAACGGGGTGTCCCGGCGACCTCTCACGATCGTTGGCCATGTCGTGCTGACCAGCCTGTTCCCCGCAGTCGATCCGAAGAACGCGGTGCTCGTGCATCCGTCTCTGATCGGTGCGAGCGGCACGGTCGCCCAGAACGTTGCCGGGAGCCTTTACGTGCGAATCGATCCCGCGTTTCGAACTGAGACCGCCGCCGCGTTGAAGGCGTCCTTCCGGAACAGCTACGCCACGGCCGTCCCACCGCCCGACGTCCGCAACCTGCAGCGGGTGGCGGGTGCACCGTTGGTCCTCACGCTCGTCATCACGCTGCTGGCCGCGGCGTCGTTGGCGCACGCCCTGATGCTCATGGCCCGCGCCGCACGCCACGACCTCACCGTGCTGCGGGCACTCGGCGGGACCAGGCGCCAGGCCCGGGCCTCGCTGCTGTGGTTGGCCACCGCACTCGTCGGGCCCCCGCTGGTGCTGGGCGCGGCGGTCGGAGTGATCGGCGGCCGGATCGGCTGGCAGTCGATCGCCACCGGGCGAGCCCTGGGCCAAGCGCCGGTGCTGGACATGGCGTGGATCGCCGCGGTGATCGTGGGCGGTCTCGTCATGGCCAACGCGGTGGCCTGGCTGCCGGCCCGCCGCAGCGTGAACGCATCGCCTGCCGCGGTCCTGAGGGCGGAGTGATGGGAGGCGCGCTGCTGTGGGCGAGGGCGCTCGGCCGTCGGCGGTGGGCGGCGTCCGTGTTCCTGGTCCTCTTCGCCGGGTTGGCGGGCGGCGCCGTGATGACGGCGATGGGGGTGGCCCGCCGCACGTCGACGGCCCTCGACCGGTATCTGCGCCAGCCGACCCTGGCCACGAAAATGGTGAACGCATGTCCCGTCGGCCTGACCGAGAAAGACATCGAGTCCGACCCCGGGACGATCTGCTCAGACCTCGAGGACGTACTCAAGGTCGCTCGCCTGCTCCGGGCATCACCGCTCGTGGCGCAAGTCACGCCGCTCGCCGTGCTTCTGGTCGGCATGCGAACGGACGACATCGCGCCCTGGGGAGTGTCGATCCAATACGCGCAGCTGGCCGGGACCGACTTTCCTCTTCCGCCCATCGTGGTCAAGGGTCGACTGCCCAGGAACGATTCGCCGCTCGAGGTCGCGTTCAACGAGGCGCTCGCCAAGCGACTCGGGATCTCCGCCGGTGACACCGTCCAGATGGCCAGTTACACCGCCGACCAGCGGTTCGATCTCTCGGCCCAACGGGGAAACGCGGAACCCGCTGGCACTCATACCCTCGTGCGGGTCGTCGGCATCGTCCGGACGTCCGACGATCTGCAGAACGCCCCTGAGGCCGTCGTCTTCACCAACGCGGCGTGGTGGAAGACGTACGGAGGTGACGGTCTGGCCGGTTACGGCAAGCAATCCGCGGTCCGGCTCCGGGACCCAGGAACGGCCACGGTATTCGAGAAGTCCCTCGAGAAGCTCCTCCCGGGGCGGGTGTTCCAGGTCCAAGAAGCCTTCTCTCCCACGGAGTCGTCGCGTCGGGTCATCGAACTGCAGTCCGGCGCGGCTTGGGCGGTGGCCGTCGCCGCGGGGCTCGCCGCGCTGGCGTTCTTCGTCCAGGCCATCAACCGGCAGTGCGGACGCGACCTGGCCGACCGGGCAACCATGACGGCGCTGGGCATGACCCGACGAGATGTCCTCGCCGCCGTTGTACTGAAGTCCCTACCGGTCGCCGTCGGCGCGGGACTCGTCTCGGCCGCGCTGGCCGTGCTGGCTTCGCCTGTCGGCCCGGTCGGCCTGGCCCGGCGTATCGAGATCGCACCCGGTGTGCAGGTCGACGCTGCAGTTGTCATCGGTGGGGCCGCCGCGGTGATCCTGCTGACGATTCTGGCGTCTCTCGCTGCCGCCGCGTTGCAGTTGCGCCGCACTGATCGCGACGCCGCGCGGCCGTTTGTGAGGAGAGCCTTGCGCTTGCCGGTCAGTGCCCGCGCCGGGCTCAGCTTCCTCCGCCGCCACGACCGCAGCGCTCTGCCGGGGGCCGTGATCGGCACAGCGATCGCCGTCGCTCTCATCATCGGAGCCACGGCCACGGCGGCCAGCCATACGGCCCTTCTCGCCCACCCGGTCCGGTTCGGTCAGACGTGGCAGGCGACGGCCGGTGACTTCGGCAGCGACGAGGAACGTACCGCCGGCGAGCAGAGCCTGGCGAAGGTGAGCGGGATCGCCGAGTATGGCCAGACCAGGTCGACGCGGGCCGCGTCGATCGATGGGCGGCCGGTCTTTGTGTTCGCCTTCGTCCGGCAGGGTGTTGGCATCGGGCCGACCATCGTCGAGGGTCGGGCGCCGGTCAAGGGTGAGGTGGCGCTGGGGACGCGGACGCTCGCGGATCACCACCTCAGACTCGGAGATCGCGTGACGCTCGGCGAATCGGGCGGCGGCTCATCGGTCGGTCCTTTGACGATCGTCGGCCGGGTCCTCGTCAATGACGGACTGGAAACGGTGCAGCGTTCGGACGATGGTGCGCTCGTCAGCAACGACACGTTCAACATGATCGATGCGCCCTCCATCGGCCAGAGCTTTCTGATCCGCGCCGCGCCCGGGGTCAGCACCTCCGAGCTCCTGTCCCGTCTGACGGCCGGCTTCGGAAAGTCGGTGCGACCAGCCGGGATACCCGAGGACATCGCCAACCTCGACCGGGTCGCCGCCGCCCCCACGCTGTTGGCGGCACTTGTCGCCGTGCTTGCCGCAGCGGCGATGATCAACACACTGCTCACGGTCATCGCCCGACGACGCCGCGACATCGGGGTGCTGCGGGCGCTGGGCTTCAGCCGCATGCAGGTTGTCGGGTCCACTGCGGCCATGGCGTCGGCGCTGATGTTCCCAGCCATCGTCCTCGGCCTGCTGTTCGGGGTGATCGCAACCCGCTTGGGTTGGTCCGCCGTCGAGACGAGGATCGGCGTGGAATCCGCCGCCGTGCTTCCTATCACCGGGATCCTGGCCGCAGTCCTCGGCACCGTCGTGATCGCGCAACTCGTTGCGCTTGTCCCCGGGATTCGCGCGGCGCGCGCCCGAGCCGTCGACGCGCTGGCGGCGGAGTGATGGGCGGCGCGCTGCTGTGGGCCAGGGCGATCGGCCGTCGGCGCTGGGCGGCGTCGGTGTTCCGCCTATTGACGCCAGTCATACGCTACTGATGGCCAGCCGAAGCACCACGCTGGTGAGGTTCCGGGGTTCGGGCATTGGTCGCAGTGGCCGCATCCCAGATCGTGGAGCGGCAACCCCAGATGGCCCTCCTCTTTTCGATTTTCGGCGCTGATTCGGGCTAGCGGGATGCGGAATCGTCCGATGTGGGATGGCGCGGTCGGAAGCATGCTTCCTTCGGTACGGTGGGTCGATGTGTCGAAACATCACGCCCTTGCGGGGTCTGGCACCCCCGGCCACCGCTGACGAAGTGACGGCCGCCGCGCTGCAGTTCGTCCGCAAGGTCGGGGCGTTCTCGACCCTACCGGTGGGTTCGGAGGCGGTCGTCGCACGGGCCGTCCGCGAGATCGCCGGCGTCGTGGAGACACTGCTCGCCGAGTTGCCCGATCGTCGGGTTCCGCCCGCGGTGGAGCCGCCGTTGCGCCGCCGTAGGGCGTGAACCGCCGGTATCGTCGAGGCCATGGCTGAGCAGACCGCACCGGAGATCACGATGTACTGGCGGCCGGGCTGCGGCTTCTGTTCCGCCCTCGAACGGCAGATGGTCAAGGCCGACCTGTCCTTCGAGAAGCACAACATCTGGGACGACCCGACGGCGGCGGCGTTCGTCCGCTCGGTGGCCCGGGGCAACGAGACCGTGCCGACCCTCGTGGTCAAGGGGCAGCCGATGGTGAACCCGTCACTGTCGCAGGTCGTCGCTGCGCTCGAGAACTAGCGCCGGACCCCTGCGGGCGGGCGGTGTGTGGCGGCTTGGCGCCGCGTTGGCGGGTTGGCCACGTCGTTTCGACGACAACTTGGCGCCAAGTCGCCACGCAATGGCGCCGACCCGACGTGGAGACGTGGAGAGGTGAGAGGGATCAGACCTTGGACAACACGTCGTCGAAGTCGATCGCACCGTTGTAGCGGGCGAGGATCTTGCCGTTCGGTGCCACGAGCACACCCGATGGCTGGGTGATCACCTTGAGGGTCCGGCGCGACTTGGCGTCGGCGTCGTAGAGGGCCCGGACCGAGGTGAGACCGTGGCGCTTGCGGAAATCGAAGGCCTGGGCGGCGGTGTCGTAGGAGCCGATGCCCACGACGGAGACGACATCTGCATGATCGCGAGCAAACTGCTCGACGCCGGGGGCTTCCCGGTTGCACGCGCCTCAGGTGGGCGCCCAGAACCAGATCAGCTGTGGCTTTGCCGAAACGT
>JANPDB010000589.1:0-3253 GCA_031431255.1 Acidimicrobiia bacterium
CGCAGAGCGGGGCGGCAACGTCGAGGACCCGAACAAACGCGATCCACTCGACTTCATCCTGTGGCAGCCCTCGCTGCCCGACGAGCCGTCGTGGGAGTCCTTGTGGGGTCCCGGCCGTCCAGGGTGGCACATCGAGTGCTCGGCGTTGTCGATGCGCGAGCTGGGGACCACGACGCTCGATCTGCACGGTGGCGGCGAGGACCTGATCTTCCCTCACCATGAGTGCGAGGCGGCCCAGTCCGAGGCCGCGACCGGCCAACCGCTGGCCCGGCATTGGATGCACCAGTCCTACGTGAAGCTCGACGGCGTCAAGATGTCGAAGTCACTCGGCAACCTTCGCTACGTCAGCGACTTGACGGCCGAGGGCTATGACCCGATGGCGATCCGTCTCATCGTCGTGTCGCACCACTACCGCGACGGTTGGGAGTGGTTCGATCATCTGCTCCTGACCGGTGTCGAACGCCTCGCGGAGTGGCGAGCGGCGGGCCAGGGCGACGGCGCGCTCGAGGAAGTCCGGGCGTGCCTCGACAACGACCTCGACACGCCCGGTGCCGTCGCGGCGATCGACGCTGCCGCCGCGCGGGGCGAGGGTGTGTCGACCGCGGCTCTTCTCCTCGGCGTCGTCCTCTAGCGCCACCGACTGGGTCACCCATGGCCGATGCCTGGACGTGTCCGTCGTGTCGGCGTTCGTTCCGACGGAAGGGTCAGACGCACGAGTGCGCTCCGGCCATGACGGTCGAGGAGTACTTCTCGACGGGCCCCTCCTTCGAACGCCCGATCTTCGAAGCGGTTCGCTCGTTCGTCGACACGCTCGGCCCGGTGACCATCGAGCCGGTGTCGGTCGGGATCTTCTTCAAGCGACCGTCGAGCTGGATCCAGCTCCGCCCGAAGCGCACATGGGTGGCCTTGAGCTTCCCGATGCGACGCGACGTTCGCCATCGAACGATCCGCAACAAGCCGATGAGCAACGGAGGGGACTCGGCGACGAAGTGGTTCGTCGCCAATCTGGAGACTCCTGCCGACCTCGACGAGGATCTCCGCGATCTCCTCGCCGAGTCGTTCGAACTCTGATCGACCACCCGCAAGGAATCAACGAGAGCCGGGGATGTCCGCTCCTCGCGAATGACTCGGGTTTCCTGGTCTCAGCGCTGGACGTCGTAGCCGGGGGCCGGTTCACTGAGGCGGAATTCGACGCCCTGGTCGTCAAGACACACTGCCTCGCGACCGGAGTCGTAGGTGTTCATACTTTCGACGGAACCACCGGCGTCTCGGACTCGCTGGACCGCCGCATCGAAGTCCCGTGCGGTCCACCACATGGTGATCTCGCCGGGCGCGGTTGTGCTGAAGGGATTGACCGGCGGACGCATCCCGATGGGTGTCTTGGTGTTCTCGACGTGGCGCCCGCCGTTGAAGGGCTCGCTGAACTCCCAACCGAACACCGCTGCGTAGAACGCCGCTCCACGTTCGACGTCGGGGGTCGTTAGCGTCAGATAGTAGGGCTCTGCTGGCGCGCGTCGGGCCGCGGCTTGCGCGGACGAAACGACGGGCGTCCCGAGTTTCCACTGATGTCCGTAGGGATCGACGACCGTCGAGTTGCGGCTGCCGTGTTCCTCGACGATCGGTGTGGCGGACGCACCTCCTTCGATCGCTCGACCGACCATGCCATCGACATCGGCGACACGAACAACCATCAGGTGGGAGTGTCCGGCCCCGATCGTGGGCGGAGCAAGGAATCCGATCTCCGGGAACTCATCGGCGAGAAAGAAGACCGCTCCCCCGAATTCGAGCTCAGCATGACCGACCTTGCCATCGGTGTCGAAGACGTTCGACACGGCCGCGCCGAAGTACGTCCGATACCAGTCGAGGGCATCTCGGGCGCCTCGAACGCAAAGATACGGCGTGATGGTCTGCGGAACGATTTGTGCAGACATGGTGCTCCGATCCGGTGAAGGTGTGGATGGCGACGAAGGGGCTGGGTCGTCGAGCCCGAGCGCGACCGCAACGCGTTGCTTCAGCTCGGCAGCAAAGCGCGGGTCGACCGGAGCGGGGAGGTCAACGCGACGAAGCGCGTCAAACGCGTTGTTCATCGGTCGGTCGCTTCGTAGAGGCCGCGGAACGCCAACCGGGCGCGCACGAGCAGCGCTTCGGTGGCGTGCAGGGTTCGTCCGAGGGATTCGGCGACCTCGGCAACCGGGAGGCCGTCGACGTACCTGAGCGTCAATGCACCCCGATGATGGGCGCCGAGCTGCCCGAGAACTCCAGCGACACGATGCTGGTCGAGCACGGCATCCCAGGGGTCGTCGTGGAGCGCCTCATGGTCAGGCGGATCGAGCGGATTGAAGTTGTCGGACGAGCGGGAGTCACCGCGTCGCCAATGGTCGAGGAGCTTGTGCCGGGCGATGCCGAGAAGCCAGGGAACGGTCACTTCGTCCAGAACCCCCTTGCGGATCTGGGCAACAGCAGCGAGAAAGGTCTCGCTGGTGAGGTCCTCGGCCGCGGCACGGGACTCGCACCGGTTGCGCAGGTAGCCGAAGACTCGAGGGAGCGCGTCGTCGTAGAGCCCCAACAGCACGTCGCCGTGCTCGGCTCCGTCGGCGTGAGTTCCCACATGACGGAGTATCGCCGCGACGCATCGGACTCCGACGGGCCCAGCAGAAGAAAGCTGCGTTGTCGTCGACCGACGACGGAGCGGGTCGTGCACCGGGCGAGCGACGTCTCGACGCAACCGCCAGCCCACCATCACCGCGACCTAGCGTCATTCCCGTGCTCGTGCCCCGGATCGGTCGTCTTGCCCGCTCCGTTCCGGCGGTCCGCCAACTGCAGACCTACCAGCGCACCTGGTTGGGCAAGGACATTGCCGCCGGGATAGTGCTCACCGGGCTGCTCGCGCCGGCCGGGATGGCCTACGCGACCGCGGCCGGCCTGCCGACGGTGACGGGCTTGTACGCAACGATCATCCCGTTGCTCGCGTACGCGATCGCGGGACCGTCGCGCATCATGGTGCTCGGCCCCGACTCCTCGCTCACACCGCTGATTGCTGCCGCGGTGGTGCCGCTCGCTGCAGGCAATCCGAACGAGGCGATCGCGATCGCCGGCGCATTGTCGATAGCCACCGGGGTCATCTGCGTCGTCGCCGGATTGGCCCGCTTCGGCTTCATCTCCGAGCTGCTCTCCGCCCCGGTTCGCTACGGGTACCTCAACGGCATCGCCGTCACGATCATCGTCAGCCAGGGAGCGAAGCTGTGCGGGTTCT
>JANPDB010000590.1:0-9006 GCA_031431255.1 Acidimicrobiia bacterium
CACCGGCGATAAGGCTGGCGAAGCCGGCGATGCGCACCGCGCTCTGACTGGTGCTTGCCCCGGCCACACCGAGAATCAGGCAGAGGTTGGAGACCAGCCCGTCGTTGACGCCGAGCACGGCAGCGCGTGCCGCGCCTCTTGCCACCTGCTGGGCGCGGACCCGCAGCGCCCTTGCGTCGGCATCGGCATCCGCCACGTGCGCGTCGATGGGAAAGGTGATGGGCGCGCCAGCGCGGATGGCCACGTCGCCGGGCAACGCTTGCCCGGCCTTGGAAATCGAGGTCACCCGATCATCCTCGCCGATGTCCATCGACGCGTTTGCACCGCCTCGTAGCGACCGACCGACCGCCACCCGGTCGGTCGGCTCGCGCTGTCAGCGGTAGATGAGCGTGCCGTCGTCGAGATCGACCACGGGGAGCTCGACCTTGTCCCGCTCGTAGTCCTGGCTCATCTGCCATGGCGCATGATCCAGTTGCTTCGGCATGAGGTGCATGCCTCGCTGGATGTAGCCCGGGTTGAAGTTCTCCGGGTCGATCCACGGAAGGCGCGGGCTGTCAGTCTCCTCGGCCCGCAGCTCCGGGGTGACCGTCGACGCGCCGATCTCGTCGAGGTGACGAAGGAGACGGCAGACGAAGTCGGCGAGGAGATCTGCGCGGAGCGTCCAGCTCGCCCGGAAGTAGCCGAACACCCAAAGCAGGTTGGGCACTCCGGTGAACATCATCCCGCGATAGGTAACCGCATCGTGGAGGGCAAGAGGCTCGCCATCGATGGCGAAGGCGATGTCACCGAGGACGTTGAGGTTGAAACCAGTTGCCGTGACGATGATGTCCGCTTCGAGTTCGACGCCCGACTTCAGAAGGATGCCCTTCTCGGTGAACGTATCGATCTCGTCGGTGACGACCGATGCCTTGCCCGAATTGATCCCCAGGAAAAGATCGGCGTCGGGGATGAACGCGAGCCGCTGCCTCCACGGTCGATAGCTCGGGGTGAAGTGCTTCGCGACGGTCTCCTCGGGGAGAAAGGCCCGCACGCCCATCAGCAGATCGGCGGCGAGAGCGTCGGGCTCTTCGAATGAGCGGCGGGTGACGTTCGCCTGATCGTGGAGGATCTTCTTGCGCACGATGGCGTGGATCCACTCCTCCGGCGTGTCGATCTCGCGTAGGAGGTCGGCGAGTTCATTGGCGTTGCGTCCGGTCACGAAGTACGTCGGCGAGCGCTGCAGCATCGTGACGTGCTCGCACTTCGGCGCGATCGCCGGAACGAGCGTCGCCGCGGTGGCGCCCGATCCGATGCAGATCACTTTCTTGCCCGCGTAGTCGAGGTCCTCGGGCCAGGTCTGCGGATGCACGATCTGACCGCCGAAGCGGTCCATGCCGGGCCACTTCGGGGTGTAGCCCTCGGAGTGGCGGTAGTAGCCCTGGCACATCCACAGGAACGAGGAGGTGAACGTGCGAACCTCCGCCGTATCCGTCTTGGTTGCGACGACCGTCCAGCGCTTTTCTGTCGACGACCATTCGGCCGAGGAGATCTTGTGGTTGTAGCGGATGTGTTCGTCGAGGTTGTCGTCCGCGATCACCTGGCCCATGTACGTCATGATCTCGCCGGCGGTGGCGATCGGTGCGCCGGTCCAAGGCTTGAAGCGGTAGCCGAACGTATAGAGATCGCTGTCCGAACGGATTCCCGGATACCGGTGCGTGCGCCACGTGCCGCCGAAGCCGTCGAGCGCCTCGAGGACGACAAACGTCTTGTCGGGACACTGCTCCTTGAGGTGATGTGCGCCACCGACGCCGGAAATCCCGGCCCCGACGATCAGCACATCGAAATGCTCCGGCTGCGGTGCGCCAGCGGGCGTTGTTGTGGTGGTGCTCATCTCGGCAGGTCTCCTCGGAACACCAGAAGCCTCGCACTCCCGCCATACCATCCACCAAACGCAGGTCGTGTGGCAACGGGCACCCGACGTCGCGTCAGCGCGGCCAGGCGGGTCGGCCGATCTACCGGATCGCCTCGACGATCAGGGCGAAGGCGGCGTCGGCATCGACGGACTGCAGCACACGACAATTGGGGGCCGGCATCTCCCGGAACGACCGTTGATCCACCACGGTCATCCCCCTCGTGTGGGCACCCGCGACCTCGATGTCCAAACGCGCCTCGTACGCGGCGAACAACTCCGGATGGGTCAGCGCCAAGACGGCGAGAGGATCATGCATCGGCGCGCCCACGACGTCGAACTGGCGTGCCCGGTACCGGTCGCTGAACTCGTCGAGAAGATCGCCGAAGAGCTGCGCGTTCGCACCGCCGGTCGCCCGCAACGAAGCAATTCTCTCCGGCGTGGCCTGGAACTGATGGGAGATGTTCAGCCCGGCCATCACCAGCGGTGCGCCGGAACGCACCACAATGTCCGCCGCCTCGGGATCGGCCCAGATGTTGAACTCCGCCGTTGCGGACCAGTTGCCGACGTGGGTGCTGCCACCCATGAACGACACACCGGCGACCTTGGCGGCGAGACCGCGTTCACGCTCGAAGGCGAGGGCGACGTTCGTCATCGGCCCGGTGACGATCAGCCATACGCCGCGACCGGCGTTGACGCCGCTCGCGTATTCGCGATGAATCGTCTCGATGAGGAAACCCACCGCGTCGTCCGACGTCGGCGGACGACTCGGAGGTCGGAGCTCGGCCCCGGCAAGGCCACTCTGACCGTGAATGTTCGTCGCCTCACGCAACTCGTTGACCAGTGGGTGCTGAGCGCCGGCGTGAACCGCGACGTCCGGCCGGCCGATCAGGTCGAGGACCTGCAGCGCGTTCTTCGTCGTGCGATCGAGACCGACGTTGCCACCGACGGTCGTGACACCGAGAAGATCCGTATGCGCGCATGCCAATGCGATGGCCAGCGCATCGTCGTGGCCCGGATCACAGTCGAGGACGACTCGCAGTCGAGGGTTGGGCACTGTCGGATCCTACGGGCGGTTTCCTTCGGGGACACATCAGCCGGTCAGGCAACCATTCGACGGAGGCCGGGAGCCGTTCGCGCGCGGCTACTACCGCAACGGGAATCGCGGCTCCGGCAATCGATTCAAAGGAACGAGATCGCGTCGATAGTGCCGATGCGTGGCCTCCACCGCTTCCGCCAACGCCTGGCGCGCCGCCGCCAGTTCGGCACGGAGGCGTTCGTTCTCCGCCTCCAGTTCGAGGACCTGGCGGACGCCTTCGAGGTTCAGTCCGGCATTCGTCAACTGGGCAATGCGGTGGAGCATGGCGATGTCGCGTTGACTGTACCGACGGCTCCGACCCGGTGTCCGCGACGGTTCGAGCAGACCCTTGCGCTCGTAGATCCGCAGGGTCTGTGGATGCATACCGGCGAGTTCGGCGGCGACCGAGATCACGTAGACAGCCCGGGTGGCGCCATGAGAGAAGTCCTTTTCCGGATCAATGGGGGCCATCATGTGCACCTCTTTTCCTCAGTCGGTGTTCTCTTGGGTTCGGGTTGGCCGCGGGATGCCCAGCCTTCGGTCGTCGCTCGTGGTGCGGCAGAACACCTCCGAGCGACGTTGGGAGGTGTTCTGCCCCAATATATGGGGGCAACCTCTCTCCCAGCGGCTCCATCGCGTCACACGCCCAGGTGGGCTCGGGGATTGGGGGTGGCGGTGGCCAAGGATTCGATTGCTGCTTGCTGCTCGGGGGTCGGGGAGCTCGGGACGTCGATCTCGAGGGTGACGAGCAGGTCGCCGGCGCCGCCGGCCGCAGCGGCCCCCTTCCCTTTCGCGCGAAGCACTCGACCCGACTTCGAGCCTGGCGGCACTCGGAGGGACACCTTGCCATCGAGGGTCGGCACGGTGATGGTGGCCCCGAGGACCGCCTCGGCGAAGGTAATTGGCGTGGTGAGCGTGAGGTCTTTGCCCTTGCGACCGAACAGCGTGTGCCCGCCGACGCGGACCGTCACCAGCAGATCGCCGGGAGGCCCGCCGTTGAAGCCCATCCCACCGCGATGCTTGAGCCGGATCCGTTGACCGTCTTCCACCCCGGCCGGCACGCGCAGCTTCACCCGACGCGGCTTCGTCGAACCACCGGTGCCTTGGCACGAGGGACAGGGCGTCTCGATACGCATGCCCGTTCCACCGCACCGCGAGCACGGCTGCGAGAACGAGAAGAAGCCTTGGTTGGAATCGACGGAACCGCGACCGCCGCAGGCCGAGCACACCGACGAGGTGGTTCCCGGCGCGGCGCCGGTGGCGTTGCACGTCTCGCACGGGCCCGCGCCGACGATGTTCACCTCGGTGGTGACACCGCTGACCGCATCACCGAAGGCCATCGTGAGCGACGCTTCGAGATCCTCGCCTCGACGCGGCCCCGGCTGACCACGCCGCTTCTGCCCGCGTCCGAACACCCCGCCGAGCAGGTCGCTCAGGTCATCGACACGGAATCCGCTCGTGCCTCCACCTCCGCCACCCCCGGGGGGGCCGAAGCCGTACGCGGACGGGCCGACGGCGCGGACTTCGTCGTAGGAGGACCGCTTGTCCGCATCGCTCAGCACGGCATAGGCCGTGCTGATTTCCTTGAACTTGTCTTCGCGACCCGGGTGGGAGTCCGGATGATTCTCCTTGGCGAGCTTGCGGTACGCCTTGGTGATCTCCTTCTCCGTCGCCGTCTTCGCGACGCCGAGAGTTGCGTAGTAGTCCTTCTCGAACCACTCGCGCTGCGGCTGTGCCATCGGAGGAGCCCTATCCCTTGACCTTCACTGCGCCCAACCGGTGCTGCCCATAGCGCGACATCACCGATCAGCCCTTGACCTTCACCATCGCTGCGCGGACGACCTTGGACTTCCAGCGGTACCCGGCACGCAACACCTCGCTGACGACCGGCCCCTCGGCATCCGGTTCCGCCTCTTCGTGCACAACGGCGTCGGCGACGGACGGATCGAACGCCTCTCCTTGGGGCGCGAGCCGCTCCAGTCCCTCGCTTTCCAGCGCGCTCAGCAACGCATCGTGCAACTTGGCCATCGGCGAGGCGTCGACATCATCGGCATGGGACATCGCCAGTTCGAACGTGTCGAGGACGGGGAGCAGCTTGGTGATCAGCTTCTCCCCGGCCCGCTCGGCCGCCGCTTCCTGATCTCGCAACGACCGCTTCCGGTAGTTGTCAAAGTCGGCCTTGAGCCGTTGCAGCGAGTCGAGAAAGTCGTCTCGTTCGGCCCGAAGGGTCATCAGCACCTGCTCCTCGGCCGACAACACCGAGTCGAGGTCGGCGGCAAACGCCTCGGCGGCGGCTGCCGCCGAAGCGTCGTCACCGGACGGTGCGCCTTCCTTCGGTTCGCTCATCTCTTCCGAAGTCATCGCAGATACCCAGCGCGCTTACTTCTCGTCGACGATCTCGGCGTCGACGATGTCGTCGTCGTTCGGCATCGACGATGAACTCGGCCCACTTGCGGGATCGCCCGCACCGGCGTTCGATGCCGCGCTCGCCTCGTAGAGCTTCTGCGTGGCGCTCTGGCTCGCCTGCGCGAGGGCATCGGTGGCCCGCTTGATGGCCTCGATGTCGCTGCCGTCCTTGACCTTCTTCAGCTCCTCGAGGGCAGCATCGACCCGGGTCTTCTCATCAGCTGGGATCTTGTCGCCGTTGTCACGCAGGAACTTCTCGATCTGATACACGAGCGAGTCGGCGTTGTTTTTTGTCTCCGCCTCCTCCTTGCGACGACGGTCGTCCTCCGCGTGAGCCTCGGCATCCTTCACCATCTGGTTGATGTCGTCCTTGCTGAGTGACGACTGGCCGGTGATCGTCATCGACTGCTCCTTACCCGTCGCTCGGTCCTTCGCGGAGACGTGCACGATGCCGTTCGCATCGATGTCGAAGGTGACCTCGATCTGCGGGACGCCACGGGGTGCTGGTGGCAGATCGACGAGCTCGAACTTGCCGAGGGTCTTGTTGTACATCGACATCTCCCGCTCACCCTGCAGCACGTGGATCTGCACCGACGGCTGCATGTCGTCGGCCGTGGTGAATACCTCGGTGCGGCGGGTCGGGATCGTGGTGTTGCGCTCGATGAGCTTCGTCATCACGCCGCCCTTAGTCTCGATGCCGAGCGACAGCGGGGTCACGTCGAGCAGGAGGACGTCTTTCACGTCACCCTTGAGCACCCCGGCCTGCACTGCTGCGCCGACGGCGACGACCTCGTCGGGGTTCACACCCTTGTGCGGCTCTTTGCCGGTGAGTCCCTGGACGAGGTCGTAGATCGCCGGCATGCGGGTCGATCCGCCGACCATGACTACATGCTGGATATCGGCCTTGTTCAGCCCGGCATCCTTGATCGCCTGCTCGAACGGCACCTTGCAACGCTCGACGAGCGCGGCCGTCATCTCTTGGAACTTGGCCCGCGTGAGCGAGAGGTCGAGATGCTTGGGGCCTTCGCTGGTCGCGGTGATGAACGGAAGGTTGATCTGCGTCTGCTGCACCTGGCTGAGCTCGATCTTGGCCTTCTCGGCCGCTTCCTTCAGTCGCTGGGTCGCCATGCGATCGGCGGCGAGGTCGACGCCCTCGGTGCTCTTGAACTCCTTCACCAGCCAATCGATGATCGCCTGGTCCCAGTCGTCGCCGCCGAGATGGGTGTCACCGCTCGTCGACTTGACCTCGAAGACACCGTCGCCGATCTCGAGCACCGACACGTCGAACGTGCCACCGCCGAGGTCAAAGACCAGGATCGTCTGATCCTTGCCATCTTCGCGATCGAGACCGTAGGCCAAGGCGGCAGCGGTGGGCTCGTTGATGATGCGGAGCACTTCGAGGCCGGCGATCTGGCCGGCCTCTTTCGTGGCCTGACGCTGGGCGTCGTCGAAGTAGGCCGGCACGGTGATGACGGCCTGGGTCACGGTGTCGCCCAGATACGCCTCGGCGTCGCGCTTGAGCTTCATCAGCGTGCGTGCGCTGATCTCCTGCGACGTGTACTTCTTCCCGTCGATGTCGACGGTCCAGTTCGTCCCGATGTGTCGCTTCACCGAGCGGATGGTCCGGTCGGGGTTGGTGATCACCTGGCGCTTGGCGACCTCGCCAACGAGCACTTCACCGTCCTTCTTGAAGCCGACGATCGAGGGTGTCGTGCGTGCGCCCTCGGAGTTCGGGATGACGACGGGCTCGCCGCCTTCGAGGACGGCGACGACGGAGTTGGTGGTACCGAGGTCGATACCGACGGCCTTGGGCATGAGGAGCTCCTGGAGAGAAGAGGGTGGTGGGTAGATCTTCGCGGAGTTCTGAGCACTACGCGAACCACGCTGACAGGAGCAACGATAGCAAACTTGCGTCTATTCCACTCAAGTCTTGCCATTCAGTTCCCTCTCCGATGCCAGCACATCTGTCACATCTATTTCGCACAGCGGATGAGCGGAGGGGTGGCGCCGGGGAGGGGCCCACCGAGGAACGGAGACCCGGTTCGACGAAGGAGAACAACGGGCGAGTACCGCAGCGTGGGAGGGCTCCCCGGTGACAGGACCCCGCAGCGGGCCTCACAACTCACTGAACAACGGTTACGAGCTCCGTCCACGGGTGCTGCGCCGCTCCGCTGCGCTCCACTGCTCGCAACACCAGCCACCTCGCAACTCACTGAACAACGGTCACGAGGTCTGCACCACCCCGTCACACTCCGCTCACACCTGAAGACGAACGTACGTGCAACCACTCCGCGTCGCCGACGGATTCGGCTTTCGAAAAGGAACCCAAGGATGAAAACACTCACTCCGACCCACTCCCGTCGCCGCCGCACCGCCGCCGCTCTCCTCGGCATCGGTATGGTCGGTTCCGTCGTCATGGGTGCCGTCCCAGCCAACGCCGACGACACTCTCCCCACCGTCCCGACCATCGTCGTCCCCACCCAGAACTCTCCTGAAGCCATCGCCGAGAAGTCGATCGCGCCGGTCGAACTCAAGCTCGTCGTGATCCGCTCCAAGGGCGCGGCCGAGATCGCCAAGCGCCAGGGTTCGCTGGCCAGCACCCAGGCGAAGCTCGCATCCCAGAAGGCCGACTGTGGCTACAACGCCGCCCGCGCCGCGGAGATGACCGCCACGTCCGCCGGACTAGCCGCGCTCGGAAGCCAACTCGCGGCGACGACGGACCTCCCGACGGCGCAGACCCTCCACCGGAAGATCTTCACCGACTTCCGTGTGTACCTCGTGGTGCTCCCGAAGGCCGGCAAGGCCATGCGCTGCGACAACGCCCTCGAATCGATTGCCAAGTTCAACGAGTCCGCCGTCAAGGTGCAGGGCGAGATCGACGCCGCGAAGGCCAAGGGTGCCGACACGACCGCCGCTCAGGCCCTCAAGGACGGCGCAGTCGCTTCTGTCGTCGCCCTCAATCCCGCCGCGGCGATCACGCCGTGCATGGGCCTGCTCCCCGACAAGGGCGACAAGACTGTCCAGGCCGCGAACGCCGCGACGCTCCAGTCCTGCGACGCTTCGCTCGACTCGGTCTTCGCCAGCCTGAAGTCGGCCCGGGCCCAGCTCGAACAGGCTCGGGCTTCGCTGAAGTCGGCTCGCAAGACCGATAGGGAGTCCGACAAGGCGGCCGACAAGGCCAAGCGAGAAGCCGACAAGGCGCTTCGTGAAGCCAAGCGCGACGCCGAGAAGGCCGCCCGCGACGCCAAGCGCGACGCCGAGAAGGCCGCCCGCGACGCGGCCAAGCTCGTCCGCAAGAGCTGACCCCAGGCGCATTCGCCGGCCGGCACCCGCCGACCGGACACGCCATTCGCCGGGCCGGGAATCGTAGGGACAACTCGACGGTTCCCGGCCCGACGTCGTCACGGCCCGAGACCACCAATGCCGACGGCGACTCAGCGACCGGTGACCGAGAAGTGCTGGTAGTCCTTCGTCGACCGCCAGTTGCCACCCCATCTCCAGCCCTCGGCGGCAAAGGCCTTGACCGCTGCACTCCCGGCCACGACCATGCCCGGTTCGCCGAGCCTGCGGTCGATGTATCGCCGTGCCGCCGGATCGAGCACGGAACCGTCGGCGAGCACATAGGGGTTCTGCA
>JANPDB010000591.1:0-3110 GCA_031431255.1 Acidimicrobiia bacterium
CCCGAGCGGTAGCGATCGAGGCGAACGTGGCCGACCCCGTCCGCCGCAACCGGCTGCTGGCCGAGCTGCATCGACCGCTCGGGGACCGCCGCGCCACCACGCGGGCGCGGCTCCTTCCCGGCGGTCTCGACGCGTGGCGCCGGGGTGCTGACCCGACATGGCTCGCCACGGTCGACGGCTGGCTCGCTCGCTGAACCAACGGCCCTCGCTACTCGTGCACTTCGTTGCTCTCGGAGCAACATCGTGCACCCGTCGTGGATCAGTCAGTACGGCGAAGGCATCCGTCCGACGAGCGGTAACCGGGCCGCGTCCCAGGCGGTGAGGCCACCGTGGAGTTGGGCGACGTCGGTGTAGCCGAGCGTGCGTAACGAAATGCCGGCCAGGGACGAGCGGGCGCCGTCGCTGCAGTACAGCAGCACCCGAGTTTCCGGTCGAAGTCGGGGATCGTGTGCGGCGTTGGTGGGGTCGGCGCGGAACTCGAGCAGACCGCGGGGCACGTGGACGGCGTGGGCGATGCTGCCGGACGCGACGCGTTCGTCGGCCTCCCGCAGATCGACGACGATGGTGCGCGGGTCGTGCGCCGCGACGGCGAACTCCTCGGGCGTGAGGGAGGCGACCGCCTGCTGGGTGAGAGTGACAGTGCTCATTTCGCCAGGATCTCCGACTTCATGCTGTACGCGATGTACAGCAGTTCGGCCTGTTCCTGCTGGCCGATGCCGTGCTTCTGCAGCGAGGCGAGGATGTCGTCGAGCACAGCGATGTACTCGGCTTCGTTGATTCCCATACCGGCATGTGCGGCGGGCATGGACATGCCGTCGTAGGTCGGGTTCCCGCTCAGACCGGTGGCGAAGAACTCGATCGCCAACCTGGCCAACTCCGCGGGCGGCTTCTTGGCGTTGCGGAACCGTTCGCCGACGATCGGGTTCTCCATGTGCAGTTGGACCACGTCCGGGACGATCTTCTCCAGGCCGGCGCGACCGCCGATGCGGTCGAACAGGCTGGCCGGTTCGGTGCCGACGTCGGATTGCTCGGTGATGGTCATCGTGGCTCCCTTGTGTGGTCGGCGCAGGCTGCGCCGTTGCGTAGGAGATGGTGCACGCTGTCGCGTTCCCAAGACGTTCCCGGTGCCTGGGCGGACGAATGCGACCAGGGAACGGCCCGGGAACGCGCCGACGGTCACGATCGGTCGCATGACTGATGATCCGAGGGTCCGGCACATCGACATGCAGGTCCGACTGGCACGCGCCGTCGTCGAGAACCTGCGACCCGCCGAGCTCGCTTCGGAGTTGGATGAAGGTGACATGGTGCTGCTCGACGTGCGCGAACCTGACGAGCTGGGCAGCGGCACCATCGGGGGCGCCATCAACGTTCCCCGGGGCATCGTCGAGCTCGTGGCCGATCCCGATCGGCCCGAGCATCGCCCGGTCCTCGACCCGCGGCGGCGAGTGGTGGTGCTCTGCGACACAGGTGCGCGATCGGCGCTTGTCGTGCATGCCCTGTATGCGTTGGGATACTCCGACGTCGCGCACCTCGACGGTGGACTGGCGGCGTGGGTCACTACCGGACGCGCATTGGTGCGGCAGTCGGATGCCGGGTGAGTTCTTCGCGTGGGTCAGAGTGGAGTGTCGGCGTGATTCGTGAAGAGAAGGAGGGCAGATGCAGATGACGGTCAGGAACGTGCACGTCCGCCTCCTCGGCGGTTTCGAGTTGACCGTCGACAAAGAAGTCGCGCTGACGCGGTTTCCCACCCGTCGCGCCGGTGAGATGGTGCAGCTGCTCGCCCTCGCGCCCGGTCGCCAGCTCGCACGCGATCAGGTCATCGACGCACTCTGGCCGCAGCTCGATTCGTCGGCGGGCGGTGCCAACCTTCGCAAGGCTGCTCACCACGCACGCCAGGCGCTGGGGCATCCGGAAGCCGTCGTCCTCCAGCAACAGAACGTTGCGCTGTTTCCCGGCGTCTCGGTGAGTACTGACGTCGATGAGTTCTTGGAGGCTGCCGATGCGGCGCTCGCCGGCGGGGATCGGGGCACTGCGCGCGAGGCGGCGCTTCTGTACGCCGGTGAGTTACTTCCGGGCGCCCGCTACGAACCCTGGGCAGACGAGCCGAGGCGTCTGCTGGCGGCCCGGTACCTGGGTCTGTTGCGCGTCGGCGGTCAGTGGGAGCGCGTGCTCGAGTGTGATCAGCTGGACGAAGCCGCGGCCCGTGAGGTCATGCGCGCCGCGCTGGACGACGGGCGGCGTCATTCCGCGATCGCTGTATACGGACGGCTGCGCGCCGCACTGTCGATCGAGCTCGGGGTGCTCCCGCAACCGGCGACCGAGGAGCTGTACGCCGGAGCGCTCGAAGGCCTCGTCCCTGTCGCGCCGTCCTTCGTCGGTCGCGAGCAGCAGTTGGCGACGGTCGATGCGTTGGTGCGCCAGTCGAGCGAAAGCGCGCTGGTGTTGGTGCGTGGACCGTCCGGCATCGGCAAGTCGGCGTTCACCGGCGCACTCGTCGAACGAGCACGAGCCGGAGGGGGCGTGGCCGCGCTGGTCCTCGCCGACGAGCCCGACGATGCGTTCGCCACGCTTTCCTCGGTCGTGGAAGAGATGCTGCTCCGCTACCCGTCGATGTCGGATCGCTTGAACGACCGAACGCGCGCGGTTCTCGCTCGCTTGACGCCTGTTGCCGAACCACCCGACGCCGCCGACGGGTCCTTCACCCGGCATCAGATGTTGGGGGCCATGCAGCAGATGGTCGTGGCTGCGGGGAAGCGGGTGGTGATCGTGGTCGACGATGCGCACCGTGCCGATGACAGCTCGCTCGAAGTGCTGGCGCAGCTGAGCGAGCGCGCCGAGGGCGGACCCGTCGTCGTCTTCTCTTTCCGCACGGAGGCCGCAGGTCCGGGGGTGCAGCGAGCGATCGCGCGTGCGGCGCGTCATAGCTTGCCGACGACTATCGACCTGGGGCCGTTGGACGGCGATGCCCTCAGGTCGCTCGCGATCTCACTCGGTGCACCGGCTGATGACGACGCCATCGCCGTACTCGCCGCCGTATCGGAGGGCAACGCGTTCTTCGCGACCGAGCTGTGTCGGGCAGGTCACCGCGAAGGTGAGCTGCACGCGTCACT
>JANPDB010000592.1:0-2251 GCA_031431255.1 Acidimicrobiia bacterium
GTCACGACCATCTCCGCCGACACTCATAAGTACGGATACGGATTCAAGGGCACATCGATCCTGATGTTCCGTGACCGGGCGCTGCGCAACGGGCAGTACTTCTTTATGACCGGATGGTCGGGGGGTAAGTACAGCTCACCCGGTATGGACGGCTCGAGGTCGAGCGGACTGCTCGCGGCCACGTGGGCGTCGATGGTGGCGAATGGGCGCGAGGGCTACCTGGCGAAGGCCAAGAAGATCTTCGAGGCTTCGTTCGCGATGCAGGAAGCCGTGCAGTCGCATCCGTCGCTCCGCATGAATGGAAAGCCCACATACTTGTTTTCGTTCACGTCGGACGAGTACGACGTGTACCACGTCAACGATTTCATGCGGACTCGCGGATGGCGTCTGAACGGGCAGCAATACCCGAATTCATTGCACATGGCCTTGACCGGACCGCAGACCCAGCCCGGTGTTGCGGAGGCCTTCGCCACCGATCTTGCCGACGCGGTCGCCTACGCCCTCGAGCACAAAGGCGAAGCGGCCCGCAGCAGTGCCGTGTATGGCAGTGCCGCCATGTCACGCGAGGAGGCGGCCGTTGCCATCAAGGGCGTGATGACCTCCATGCTCGACCGCTACCAATCACTCCCGCCGGAGGACTGAGGGCGCTGAGGTCAGCAGCTGCAGGAACGTCGCCGCAGCAGTTCAGCGTCGGTCGGCGAGCAGGCTCACCAGGTACTGGCCCCCGCCTTCGTCGAGGCGCGTGGTGAACGTCTCGTCGGGCACGAGTCGCGACAATCTGTCCAAGAGCCACTTCGACGCGTCGTTCGCGTCCTTCTTCGACGCACACCGCGTGACCACCTCGCGACCGCCCTTGGCCATCAACCGCTCGACGGACTGGATGATCGGGGCAGGGTCGAAGACGATGATGTCGTCGGGCCAGGCAACAACCGGCTTGACCGCACCCTTGCTGGTGTTGCAATCGCGATGTGCCAGCCGTTCGGGTGCCGGGGGCTTCTTCTTCCCGAAGGAGCGCACGAGCACCTCGCACCGGTCGATGCTCGGGCCGAGTCGGTCGTTCACCGACAGGTCCGGATCGACTGGCAGGTCACAGAGCCAGCATCGCCAACCTGCTGCTTCGCCGACTTCGTCCAAAGTGCTCACCCCACCAGTGTCGTGCATCGTGGGCCTACTGCGGTTCTTCCAGTCGCCCGCGAGGTTGGTCACTCAGTCGCCCTCGGAGCGACTGAGTGAACAACCATGCAGAGCAGGGTGGGCGCGTGCGGACGTCACAACCTCCCGGCGAGCTCCGACTACGCGACTGCAGCAGGCCAACGGGTGAGGGCAGGCCAGAGGGCATCGCCGCCAGCCGAAGCGACCGCCCGACCGAGGACGGCAGCCCACTCGGACTCCGAGCCGAACTCGTCCCGCCATGCCCAGAGCCGCCGGGTGGAGTACTGCAACCGGTGCTCGTCGGTGAAGCCGATGGCGCCATGGATCTGGTGGGCCAGACGGTTCACTGTACTGACCGCGCGTCCGGCATAGGCCTTGGCCGCAGCGATCACCAAGATGTGCTGTTCCGTGTCGGCACTGCTCGATGCCACGTCGAGGGCAGTGTCAAGGGCGCCGCCGGCGGCGGCCGCTTCGCCCGCCATCTCGGCGAGGTAGTGCTGAATAGTTTGGAACTTGCCAATCTGCTTGCCGAACTGCTCACGTTCGTTCGCGTATTGCACCGACAGGTCGACGACGCGCTCGAGGGCGCCGGCCATGAGCATCGCCCGGGCGAACGCACCCGCGCCTTGTGCGTGACGAGGACCGGCCTCGCTCGGTACTGCGCCGGCACGAAGCGCGTCCGCGGTCACCTCGATCCACGGCTCACCCGCGTAGTTGTCGCCGCGAGCGCTGATGGGCAGCGCCGACGCTGCGTGCAACGCCACGCCGTCGTCGCTGACCGCGACAACGTGCTCGGCCACGCCACCCCACGGGATGCGAATGACCGGACGGTCGTTGCGGACGACGGCGAGGGCCAGCGGGCCGGAAGGAATCGCGGCGCCGGTGAGGAACGTTGCGGCCACGAGTGTGTCGCCGATCGGCACCGGTGCGCCATGACGTCCGGCCGCCCGCACGATCGCTCCGAGGTCGTGCAGCGTGCACCCATCCCGCCGGCGGACTCGGGAACTCCGACGCTGGTCAGGCCGTTGTCCTCCAGCAAGGTCCAGAGGGACGCATCCATACCGCCTTCAGCCGCATGAATGCGTTCGGGAGTCACTTC
>JANPDB010000593.1:0-4126 GCA_031431255.1 Acidimicrobiia bacterium
CTCGGTCTCCTGACCGCCCTAGGTCAGGTAGTTCAGTCCTGGGACCGAAACCGGAAACCTCGGCATGGCACCTCCATCGTTCAGTGGCCGTGACTGCTCTGCGCCTATTGGCCGGCGAGACTACCAGCGCGGTTTCGAACCGCAGGTTGTCGGCGGGACCGCGTCGCGTCGGCGGGCCGGTGCATGGTCGCCGTTGTCCGCCGCCGCGCCGTATCCCGTGACCCGCTCGCATTTGCCCGGTCAGGTGCCGACGTAGGCGGCGAGGTGCTTGCCGGTGAGCGTGGTCCTGTCGGCGACGAGGTCGGTGGGCGTGCCTTCGAAGACGATGCGGCCGCCGTCGTGGCCGGCCCCGGGGCCGAGGTCGATGATCCAATCGGCATGGGCCATGACTGCCTGGTGGTGCTCGACAACAATCACCGATGTGCCTGAGTCGACGAGGTGGTCGAGCAGTCCGAGCAGTTGCTCGACGTCGGCCAGGTGAAGACCGGTGGTCGGCTCGTCGAGAATGTAGACGCCGCCTTTCTCCGACATGCGAGCGGCAAGTTTGAGCCGCTGGCGTTCGCCGCCGGACAGCGTCGTGAGCGGTTGGCCGAGGCTGAGGTAGCCAAGCCCGACGTCGGCCAGACGACCCAGGATGGCACTCGCCGCGGCAATCGACGTGTCTTCGGTGCTGAAGAACTCGCGGGCCTCGCCCACCGGCATGGCGAGCACCTCGGCGATGTTTCGGCCGCCGAATCGGTAGTCGAGCACGGATGCTTCGAAGCGCTTCCCCTCGCACTCTTCGCACACCGTGGCCACGCCCGCCATCATCGCCAGATCGGTGTAGATGACGCCGGCGCCGTTGCACGCCGGACACGCTCCTTCGGAGTTGGCGCTGAACAGCGTGGGCTTGACCCCGTTCGCTTTGGCAAAGGCCTTGCGGATCGGTTCGAGCAGTCCGGTAAAGGTCGCCGGGTTGCTCCGCCGAGATCCCTTGATCGCCGCTTGGTCAATGGAAATGACACCGGCTATGTTCGCCGCATTCAGCGACCCGTGAACGAGGGAGCTCTTTCCCGAGCCGGCGACACCCGTGATGACGGTGAGTACTCCGAGAGGGATGTCCGCGTTGACGTTGCGCAGGTTGTTGGTCTTCGCCCCGCGGATCTTGATCGCGCCGTTCGCCGTCCGGACCGTCTTCTTCAACGCGGCCCGGTCGTCGAAGTGACGGCCGGTGATGGTGTCACTGCGTCGTAGACCATCGACGGTGCCCTCGAAGCAGACGTTGCCGCCGGCCGCACCGGCGCCGGGGCCGAGGTCGACCACGTGGTCGGCGATGACGATCGTCTCCGGCTTGTGCTCGACGACGAGCACGGTGTTGCCCTTGTCGCGAAGTCGTAACAGCAGGCCGTTCATCCGCTCGATGTCGTGGGGGTGCAGGCCGATGGTGGGCTCGTCGAACACGTAGGTGATGTCGGTGAGCGACGAGCCGAGGTGGCGGATCATCTTGGTCCGCTGGGCTTCGCCGCCCGACAGCGTGCCCGACGGCCGCTCGAGTGAGAGGTGCCCGAGTCCGATCGACACGAACGAGTCGAGCATGTGCTGCAGCTTCGCGATCAGCGGGGCGACAGAGGGTTCGTTCAGTGCGCCCACCCACGCGGCCAGGTCACTGATCTGCATCGCGCATGCATCGGCGATGTTGACCTTCTTGATCTTCGATGATCTCGCCAACTCGTTGAGGCGGGTGCCGTTGCAGTCGGGACATGTCGTGAACGTGATCACCCGCTCCACGAATGCGCGGATGTGCGGCTGCATCGCCTCCACATCCTTGGACAGGAACGACTTCTGGATCGTCGGGATCAGTCCGGCATAGGTGAGGTTGATCCCGTCGACCTTGATCTTCGTCGACTCTCGGCGGAGGAGGTCGTGGAGCTCCTTCTTCGTGTACATACGAATCGGCTTGTCCGGGTCGAAGAAGCCGCAGGCCCGGAAGATGCGGCCGTACCAGCCGTCCATGCTGTAGCCGGGGATCGCCAAGGCCCCTTCGTTGAGCGACTTGGTGTCGTCGTAGAGCTGGGTCAGATCGAAGTCGGTCACCGACCCCGTGCCATCGCATCGCGAACACATGCCGCCGGCCCGGCTGAACGAGCGTTTCTCCGTTGTCTTTTCGCCGCCCTTCTCGATAGTGATTGCGCCGGCTCCACTGACGGTTGCCGTGTTGAACGAGAAGGCGTTCGGGGAACCGATGTGGGGCTTGCCGAGTCGGCTGAAGAGGATGCGCAGCAACGCGTTGGCGTCGGTGGCGGTACCTACGGTCGAGCGGGTGTTGGGCCCCATGCGTTCCTGGTCGACGATGATCGCCGTCGTCAGACCGTCGAGCACGTCGACGTCGGGCCGGGCCAGCGTCGGCATGAAGCCCTGCACGAACGCGCTGTAGGTCTCGTTGATCATGCGCTGCGACTCCGCGGCGATCGTGCCGAAGACGAGCGAGCTCTTCCCGGAACCGGACACTCCGGTGAACACGGTGAGCCGGCGCTTCGGGATGTCGACGCTGATGTCTTTCAGGTTGTTCACCCGCGCCCCGCCCACGCGGATCAGATCGTGGGTGTCAGCAACGTGCGTCTCGCCGGCCTGCTTGGCCTTGATCGTCGACTTGCTCATCGTGACCCCATTCTTCATCCGTCGATGAGACACTGACGGGATGACTCTGTTCGAAGCAGCGGCCTCCTACCTCCGGCTCGCCGAGCCGTGGTCGGACGTCGTGCAAGCGATGGAAGCGGCGTGCGGGTCCGATGCGTCCACTTGGGACGGCGTTGGGTCGCCGCTCATTCCGCTTTCGGTCGAACGGCTTGTCGGCGCCGAACGTACGCAGCCGCTTCTCGACGCCCTCCGCCCTCGCCTACTGGCGTTGCCGTGGCGGCAGAACCCTACGTACACAGACGAATCGTTTCTGGGCCGCTACGCCTACTGCGAGCTCGTGGGGCCGACCGGCCTCGCTCCGCACGCGAAGGTTTCGATCGGCCTGTTGCATCTCGCGCCGGGCACCTTCTACCCGTCTCACGCGCACCCGGCCGAAGAGGCGTACCACCTGCTGGCCGGATCGAGCGAGTGGCAGTCGGGAGCGGGAGTGATGACCCGGCGGTCCCCGGGGGATCGCATGGAGCACCCGAGTGGTGTGTCCCACGCGATGCGTGCGGGGACCACTCCGATGCTCGCCCTCTATGTGTGGCGCGGCGACCTCGTCACTCCCGCACGGTTTGTTCCTGACGGGTGAGCTTTCGAACGAGGTGATGAGGTCCGCCGGTTCCTCGGCGTGACTCGTCGGGGGCGACGTGACTCGTCCCGGTGTCGACCGGCTACCTGTCCGACGCCCGGAGGACGACCTCCGGGTAACCTTTGGTCTCGGGAGGTTCGTCCATATGGGCACTGCTTCGGCCATCGGTCAAGATCTCATGGGCATGGGCTTCCGGCTCGACCCGTGGCCGGTGTGGGAGCGGCTCCGCCACGACCACCCGGTGTTCTGGAACGAGATCACCAAGCAGTGGGTCATCACCCGCTACGACGACGTCTGCGCCGTCTTCGCCGACAACGATCACTTCTCCAACTCGATCTACGAGCACTCCCTCGGTGTCGTGTTCGGCCGAACCATGCTCCAGCTCGACGGCGCCGAGCACGTGTCCTTGCGCAAGGTCGTATCGCCCGAGCTCGTGGGCAACAACCTCGGGCGGTACCTCGATGTGATCAGGCGCGAGTCGTCTGTGCTGATCGACGCCTTCCCCGACGGGCCGGTGGAGCTCGTGGGTGCCTTCACCAACCGGATGCCCGTCAACGTGATCGTCGCCATGCTCGGCATGCCCGGCGACGACCACGACCGCTTCCACGACTGGTACTCCACGATGATGGCGGCATTGGTCTTCGGCAAACCCGAACGGCGCCCGGGCGGCATCGCCGCCCGGGAGGAGCTCATGGCCCACGTGGCCCCGGTGATCGAGTCGCGCTCGGCCTGTCCGATGGGCGACCTCATCAGCCGCATGCTTCAGGCCGAGGCGGACGGTCGCCGCCTGACCCGCGACGAGGTCGAGGCGTTCATCAGCCTGATGTTCGTGGCGGGCGGCGAGACGACCGACAAGGCGATCACCAACACGTGGGC
>JANPDB010000594.1:0-1837 GCA_031431255.1 Acidimicrobiia bacterium
TTCTCGTGGATCTCCGTCAGTCGGTCAAAGGTGACCGCCCCGCGAATTCGTTACAAACAGCAGGCGAACGACGCCTCGGCCGAGGACTGCGGTCGCGTCGCTCCGGTAGCTTCGGCGTGACCGACAACCGAGAGATGGGAATAGTGCGTGCCCTCGTCGATCCACCAACGACCAGACAACACTGTTGACCTGACGGACATCATCCATTCGCTGCGAGAGAAGTCCGTTGAGGAACTCCTCGCCGGTGGCCTTTCCGTCGACGGCACATTTGACGAGATCGACGACCCTGTACTGATCGGGCCTGACGGACTGCCGTTCGAGACATGGCGAGAGGGCTATCCGTACACCGAGCGGATGAGCCGCGCAGAGTACGAGGTGGAAAAGCGGCTTTTGCAGATCGAGCTCCTCAAGGCGCAGAAGTGGATCCAGGAATCGGGTCAGCGCCTCGTGGTGCTGTTCGAGGGTCGCGACGCTGCGGGCAAAGGCGGCACGATCAAGCGGTTCACTGAGCACTTGAACACTCGGGGAACGCGTGTGGTGGCGCTGAGCGCTCCCTCGGAGAAGGAGCGGGGTCAGTGGTACTTCCAGCGCTACGTCCAGCATCTACCGACAGCGGGCGAGATCGTCCTCTTCGATCGGTCCTGGTACAACCGCACGGTGGTGGAGAAGGTCATGGGGTTTTGCACTGAGGCGGAGTATGACGAGTTCGTCCACCAGGTTCCGACGTTCGAACAACTGTTGACCCGCTCCGGAACCACGCTTGTCAAGCTGTGGTTCTCGGTTTCGCGACGCGAGCAGATCACCCGTTTCACCATTCGTCGAATCGACCCCGTTCGGCAGTGGAAGCTGAGCGCGACCGATCTCGCGTCGCTTGACCTGTGGGATCACTACACCGCGGCCAAGCAGGAGATGTTCCTTCGGACCCACACACCGGAGGCGCCGTGGACGGTCGTACGGAGCAATGACAAGAAGCGCGGACGTCTCGAGGCGTTGCGGTTCGTGCTTCGCAGCCTTGATTACCCTCAACGCGATGACTCCGTGGTGTCCTCGCCTGATCCGCTGATCGTCGCCCCGCCCGAGAACGGGGCGGCCGACGCCGGCGAGTACGTCTGATCCCGCGGCGACGAAGAGAGACGCGAACCAGGTGCTCGTCGGCAGTGGGGTGTACCGGGCCGGGATTGTCTGCGCCACTCCGGACCTCGCCGGAACCGAGGAGTGGCTCACGCGGTCGGACACGTTCGTCTGGCTCGGATTCCGCAATCCGAGCCACGCCGAGTTCGGCGAGGTCGCTCGCCTCTTCGAACTCCCCCCTTCATGCGCGACGATGGCAACTGAGCCACACCTTCATCCGACCTACACCTCGATGGGAACGGCGTCGAGCCTGATCCTGCGCACCGTGAAAAGGAACGCGGCGCTCGGCCGTCTGTTCTTCGGCGAGGTCGCGGTCTTCTTCACCGATCGCTACGTGATCACCGTGCGCTATGGGGATGCCAGTTCGCTCGATCCAGTACGTACCCGCCTCGAGGCCGAGCGCGAGACCCTGGCGCGGGGGACAGCGGGCGTTCTCCACGCCATCATCGATCAGATCGTCAGCGATTACGTGCCAGTCCTGCACGGGCTCGAACACGAGATCATCGAACTGGAACGTGACGTCTTCTCCGACGAGCACCGTCGCTCGACCCGCCGGATCTACGAACTGAAGAAGGAGGTGCTGGATATCTTCGGTCTAGTTGACACCCTGACGGATCCGTTGAATCGGCTCATCCGGAGTCGGGAGACGTGGATGACCGATGAGGCCCGTGAACGGCTCCAAGACCTGGATCACGAAGTCAACCGG
>JANPDB010000595.1:0-3450 GCA_031431255.1 Acidimicrobiia bacterium
GGTCGGGCGACGAAGGCGGCGAGCACCTCCTCTCCCGGCTCGAGGAACGGCTGGGCCCCCTCCTTGATCTTGTCCTCCGAGGCCATTTGTTCTCCTCCAAGCAAACCGGTTCAAGATCCGGGCTCGCGACAAGATAGCGCCGACATTTCAACGTTGTCGCTTCGGACCCTCCGGGCCGACGAGTACCCACTCCGGATCGGCAACCAGGGAAGCGGCGCCGACCGCTCACGAACGGCCTAGCCGCCGCATTTCCGCGTCGAACTCTGCCTGAGTGAGTGCCCCAGAGTCGCGGAGACGGGTGAGCCCTTCTGCACCAGCATGCGGAGCTTGGCGTGACGTGGGTCCTCCATGACGATGATCGAACTGAAGAACTCATTCGTCGCCGGGTCGAGGCTGCCCGCCATTCGGATCCCGTCGACCGGCGAGAACACGCGCGGATTACGGTTCACGGCGCGCACGTCGGCCCATTTCGTGACCGACCAGAAGCCCCTGCCCGGCGGCGTGCCCGGCAATGAATCCAGGCGCGAGTGGTAGGCGACCGGCTGCTCCGCCCGGAGCCGGGCGAACACCGCGTCACGTTCGTCGATCGACTGCCCCCAAAACCGGAATCGACCGAGCTCGATCCCATCCACCGTCATCGATCCGCGTTGCGTCATCAGCGGAACAGAGCGTGCCGCGGTGCAGCCGTGCTGGTGAGCCCGAAGCCCGCTTGTCGCTCGTTGGGGGCGTTACGAGGGTACGCCGACGTCCGTGGGTCTCGACAACACCGGATCGGCCGACCGATCGGCCCAACTCCCTGTGGCCGGGGTGCTCAAGCAGGCCGATGACACCGCAGGGATGGCCATGTATCGACTTCCTTCGTAGAATCGTGCGTGTCGACCCGTCAGTTGGTCGGAGTAGCCGGTGGCGTTCCCGAATTCGGTCCGCCTAAGAGCGAGGCGAGCCAGCGAACGGTCTCCCTGCCCACGAGCGTCGTCGCCATACTGACCCTGAGCGACCCGAGGCTGTGGAAAACAACCCGAACAAAGAACTTGACATGTGCGAACGTATGTTCTACACTCAGTCCGTGACCAGAACCGTCGATGAACAGATAGGGGCTTTGAAGCGCCTCTCCCTGCCCCGCATCTCCGCCACGCACTGGGATGTGGGCCGGGCGAAGGTTGCGTTGCGCGAGCTGCGAAGGCTGCGTGGCGAACTCGCCTCTGCCGAGGCAGTGCTCGTTGGCGTGATGAAGACCGAAACGGGGCGTGACACCAAGGCGACGCTTTCCCGTGGCTTCGGCATGTCGTCGGCAGAAGCAGCGAAGGCCGAGCAGCTCGCCGATGTGGTCACCCGAATCCCAGGCGCCGACGACGCTCTCGCCGAAGGCCACGTGACCGGCGAACACCTCCGCAAGCTGGCGCCCATCACCGATCCGACCGAGGCCGCCGAACTCTTCGAATTGGCACCGAGTCAGTCACCCGATGAGTTCGCCAAGACCGTCGATCGCTATCGCATAGCCCGGGACTCCGACGGCTGGCGTGCCCGTCAGCGAGCCGCCCGGTCACTGCGGTTCTTCAAGGCCGACGACGGTTGCGTGGGATTCCGAGGAATCCTTCCCACGCTCGACGGCGAGCGCGTAAAGGCTGCGGTGAGCGAAGCGTGCGACGCCGCATGGCGCGCCGCCCACCCCGATCGCGCGGAAGTCGCTGGCGGCCACGACGACGAGCCGCGAGAACGGCGTCTCGCCGATGCGCTCGTCTCGCTCGTGCTGAACAACGCACCCGCAAACTCTTCGACCGCCCGCACCGCGATGATCGTCACGGTGCAGGCTGAGACACTCGAGGCGCAGATCCTCGGCGGCGGGCCACTCCCCACCGATGATGCCATCGCCTTGGTCGATGACCCTCACACCGATCTCTACGCGGCCATACAATCCGCCGACGGTGCCGTGCTGAAGTTCGGCAGGTCCCGCCGGCTTGCATCGCCTCTCCAGAAACTCGCCTTGGCACTCCGAGAACGAGGTACCTGCGCATGGCAGGGGTGCACTACACCATGGTCACGCTGCGATGCCGACCACGACCCGCCCTGGGACAACGGTGGCGTGACCGACATCGCCGCCATGCGGCTGATGTGCACCAACGAGCACCACTCATACCGACACGAAACCGGCGCAAACATCACCCGACAACCCGACGGTACCTGGACCGTCGACGACGAACACCTCGAGCCCTGGCCACCACCAGCAACATCAGCAGAGCGAACCGACCGAGAAGAGATCGCGCAAGCGCGCGAGGCATGCCTTGCGCGTCTCCGCCAAGCCCGCTGCCGCACCGGACGGCCCGCTCCCGAAACGACAGACGATGAGCGCGAGAACGACCCGGGTCGCATCCAAGGCGACCGGACGGCGACATACGCATGATGCTGCCGCTCCACCGACCCAACGCGCTCAGCTGCCCAGGTCAGTCCCGACCCAACGAGCGCGAGCGGATGAGCTCAGCTACCGACCAGGCCTGGAACGGACACCCGGTCCCAGCATGCGGTGCGTCGCCGTCGGCCGTTTCCGACACCGACCCGACGCCCCAGTCGCGTAGATGGCCCAGCATCGGATCGAGCAGGTGATCGGTGGGAGCACCGACCACAGCACACGCCTCGAGGTAGGGACCGATCAGCCATGGCCACACCGTGCCCTGGTGATACGCGTGGTCCCGGTTCCAGGTGTCGCCACGATGGCGACCCTCGTAGCGCGAGTCGTCGGGATGCAGCGACCGCAGGCCCACCGGAGTGAGCAACGGCCCGCAGGCAAGGACGACGGACTTCGCGACATCACGTACGTCGGGTGACCTCAACGGTCCATGCGGCAAGGACACCGCCAGGAGTTGGTTCGGACGGATCGACGCATCGTCGCCGTCGGGCCCGTCCACGACGTCGAACAGACCGAGGCCGTCGGGTCGTCCAAAACGAGCGATGAACGAGCCAGTTGCCTTCGCAAGTAGGGCGCGGAGATCGGCGACCCGGGGATCGGCGCCATGAACTCCTTGCGCACTGTTGGCAATCATGATCTCGACGACTGCGGCGATTCCGTTGATCCACAGAGCATTGATCTCGACGGGCTTCCCAACGCGTGGAGTCACGGCGTACGTGCCGAGGCGGGCATCCATCCATGTCAACGCCCAGCCGGCTGCACCTTGCGTGATGAGGCCATCGGTTTCGTCCATGCGGATGCCGAATCGCGTTCCGCCGCGATAGTGCTCGATGACGCTCAGCAACGACTCGAGCAGTTCGATACCGAGGTCGCCCCTTCCGCTTGAATGCCCGTCTCCGACGCCGGCGACACGAGTTCGGTGGCGATCAACCGCGTGCAGAAACCACAGCGCAGCGTCGACGGTGTTGTACTCGGTGCCACCCACGTCGGCGGTGTTCGCCAGCATTCCCTCGGATAGCGAGCCCGCCGCAGCAACGAGTAACTCC
>JANPDB010000596.1:0-2739 GCA_031431255.1 Acidimicrobiia bacterium
GGTCGTCGTCGACACGGCGGTCGGCGACCGGTACGTGCTCGAAGCGATGCTGGCCGGCGGCTTCGTCCTCGGGGGTGAGCAGTCCGGCCACGTGATCAACGCCGATATCGCCACGACCGGCGACGGAACGCTCAGCGCTGCACTCGTTGCCGACCTGGTGGCCCGCTCCGGCCGATCGCTCGCCCAGCACGCCTCGGTAATGGAGCGCCTTCCCCAGGTCCTGCGCAACGTCAAGGGTGTCGACCGGAGCGGACTCGCCGGTGCTGACGAGCTCTGGGCCGAGGTCCGGGCCGTTGAGTCCGAGCTGTCCGGGCGCGGCCGGGTGCTGTTGCGACCCAGCGGCACCGAGGCGCTCGTGCGGGTCATGGTCGAAGCCCCCACTGCCGAGGTGGCCGCCAGCGCGGCCGCTCGCCTGTGCGAAACGGTGGAACGGGTGCTCGGCCCGGCTGTCTGATCGTCGGCGTGACGGCGCCCGGGCTCCGCCGGCGGGGGTGCCGGGTGGATCGGCCTCCTCTGCCCCGGATACACGACTGAACGAGGGCTCAAGGTCGGCCGGGGGTCCGCCGACAACAACGGGAGTGGACGTCCAGCGCCTGATCCCAGCGAACCTCCGTCCTCCGTCGACGGTCCGCGAGCTCGATATCGATATCCAGATGATCGAGGACCTGTTCTTGCGTCGCGGGCTGCGAACCGAGCGATCGAGCATCACCCGGCTCGCACGGGAGATCGGCATGTCACCGATCATCGTCACGGCCGTCTTCGAGGATCTCCGTTCACGCCAGTATCTCGACGTCCTCAAGCTCGAGGGCAACGACTACCACTTCTCCCTGACCGAACGCGGTCGGGATCGGGCGGAGGCATCGTTCAGCAGGTGTTCCTACAGTGGCATCGCTCCGGTGAGCATGGCGCTCTATCAGGAGATCTGCACGGAGCTGCGCGCGGAGGTCGATGTCAACTCCGCGATCGTGAACTCGGCGTTCGGTGATCTCGTGGTTGCGCAGAGGACGATCGACCGGATCGGTCCGGCCTTCGCGGCGCAGCAGTCCATCTTCTTCTACGGCCCGTCGGGTACCGGAAAGACGTCATTGTCCGAACGGCTGATCCGCCTGTACAACGACTGGATCGTCGTCCCTCACGCGGTTGAGGTCGACGGGGCGATCATCACCGTCTTCGATCCGACGATCCATACGCCGGTGCAGAGCCAGCCCGAAGGCTTCGATCCTCGTTGGGTCGTTTGTGAACGGCCAATGGTGATTGCCGGCGGGGAGCTCGAGCTGTCGATGCTCCAGCTCAAGCGTGACCCGACGTCGAAGGTGTACTCCGCCCCGCTGCAGATGAAGGCGAACAACGGGGTTCTCCTGATCGACGACTTCGGCCGACAACTCATCCAGCCGGGCGCGTTGCTGAACCGCTGGATCGTGCCGCTGGAACGCCGGATCGACTACCTGTCTCTCGACAGCGGACTGAAGTTCGCCATCCCTTTCGAGGTCCTCGTCGTGTTCTCCACGAACCTCGACCCGGCCAAGCTCGGCGACGACGCGTTCTTCCGGCGGATCCAGAACAAGATCTTCGTGGGGGCCACCACGACCGACGAGTTCGATCGCATCGTCGAGATGGCGGCGAAACGATTCGGGTTGCATCTCGAGGCCGATTCCGGGTGGCTGGTCCGAACGGTTTGCCGCGAGTTCGGCCGCAGCCGCCTCTACCCGACCTATCCGCACGACCTGTTCCGGATTGTGCGGTCGATCTGTGACTACGAGCGGGTGCCGTACGACATCGACCGCTCACGCCTCTGGCAGGCGGCCGAGCTCTATTTCACTGCGTCCTCGACGGGCGACTGGAGCGATGACAGCGGCCTCGCCGCCTCCTTCTCCGCGGAGATGTCCGGCGCGGCCGGTATCGCCGGCGTCCAACCCTGACCGGCGTGTCGTGGGAGAGAGGTTGCCCTCTCTGCTGGCCCGGCGCTGCGCCGCTCGCTGCGCTCGACTGCTCGCAACACGAGTGACCGGCGTGTCGTAGGAGAGAGGTTGCCCCCATTTGTGGGGGCAGAACACCTCCGATCGACGTTGGGAGGTGTTCAGCCGCAGGCGGCGTCCGGCGACGCCGCGCCCGGACCGACCGGGCCGGTAACCTGTCCGTCGTGCCGCCGACAGCTCTCGCCGAACTCGCCGTAGGAACCCCTGTCGTCTCCACGGTGTCCATGCGTGGAGTGCCAGAGGGCACGGCCGGCAAGGTCATCCACGTCCAGGGGCTGTCCTGGATCCGTTACTGGGTGTGGTTCGACAACGGGCAGCGGATCGGCACGCTCGGCCGGACCAAGTTGGCCACGGTGGACGAATGGGCGCGTCGCTTCGACGCGCCGGTCGAATCGTCAGTGGCCGAAGCGGCGGTGAGCTCAGCCGACGGCGGGGCCTCGGTGGACTCGAGCGGCGATGTCGGTGGCGTGCCGGGCCACTTGTTGGAGCGATCGCGGGCCGCCCGCGCCCGTTGGGCCGCCAAGAAGGGCTGAACCCCGCTTTTCTTCGGCTGCCGTCAATTGGTGCGGCGTCGATGCCGATGATGCAGCAAACGGAAACGACCCGTTCCGTCTGTTGCTCGAGTCGCGCCGGCCTTTGCGTCGGCGCCCAATCGTGAGGTCACTGACGTGTGTGGAATCGTCGCAGTCACCGGGGCCGTTTCGGCTCTCCCCATCCTGCTGAACGGCCTCGCCCGTCTCGAGTACCGCGGGTACGACTCAGC
>JANPDB010000597.1:0-1615 GCA_031431255.1 Acidimicrobiia bacterium
CTGGTCGGACCGGCGATCGCCGGTCCCGTGGCCGAGCATCTGTCGTGGCGGCTCGTGTTCGGCGTGTTCGCCCCGATCGTCCTCGTCGTGGCTGTGCTGCTGGCACCGATGCTCCAACAGAAGTCCGTCAGCGAGATTGCGGACGCCAAGCTCCTCGACGGGTCCGCCGGCAACGCTCCGGGACGCGATCGATTCTGGAGCGCGACGAACGGTGAACGGGTCGTCGCGGCGTTTGTGGTGACGCTCGGCGGGGCGGCGCTGGTCGCTGGTCTCGATCAGCCGACACCGGTACGTGGCGTCGTCATGAGCGCGCTCGGGGTCGCTCTCATCGCGTCTGTGGCGAGGTCGCTGTTCCCGGCCGGAACCTTCCTGGCGCGCCCGGGAATGTCGAGCATCGTGCTCGCCTACGGCTTGCTGATCGGAGGCTTCGTCGGGGTCGAATCGTTCCTGCCGAAAGTGCTCGACGACCTCCGGGGAACCAGTGCGTTCGTCGGCGGGCTGTTCCTGTCGGCCGGCACCGTGTCATGGACCCTCGGCGCGGCCTACCAGAGCCGCCATGGTGAGCGGTGGAAGCGCATCGGGACACGAACGGCATGGACGGTCCCGTTGACGGTGGGAGTTGTCTTCTGCGGAGCGACGATCGTGGCCGGAGTGCCGATTCCGATCAGCCTTGTCGGGTGGGTCGTCGCCGGACTCGGCATGGGCATGACCTTCAACGCGGTGACGGAGTCGATGTACCGCACCGCACCGACGGAACGCATCGGGGCCGCAACCTCGGCCACGCAGCTCGCCGCGTCGCTGCTCTCCGCAGTGGCCGCCGGCACGAACGGCGCCATTCGCAATGCCGCCGACCGAAGCGGATGGAGCACCCGATCGGCGTTCTGGCTCGTGTTCGCCTTCCAGGCGGCGCTGGCGCTGCTGGTCCTGCTGTGCATCAGCCGGGTGCGGGCCGATGGCGACGTAACGTTGCGCCGCGCCCGCCGGGTCGTCGCATGAGCGCCCGGCACGAGAGGACGGCGGACGCACCACGACGGTTCCTCCCGGACGCGCCGGCCCGGAGCGTCTTCCAGGGGCTGCCGGTGTTCGCCCGGCTGGTCCTCGACGTGGTGGACGCCATTCCTCGCGGAAACGTCATGGCGTACGGCGACATCGCAGAGTACGTCGACCAGGGCACGGCGCGTCTCGTGGCGCGCGTCATGTCGTCGTATGGCGACGATGCGGTGCCGTGGTGGCGGGTCCTGCGAGCGGACGGGACTTGCGCGTCTGAGGTCGCCGATCGGCAGATCCCTCTGCTCGAGGCAGACGGTGTGGCGTGGCGGGTTCCCAAGCACCGCGTGGACATGTCGGTGGCTCGCTGGAACCCCGCCGGTCGGTAACGATGATGAGCCGATCGGAGGAACGAGATGCTGCCTGAGACCATGCGACTCGATGGACGCGTCGCCGTCGTCATCGGCGGGACCGGGGTGCTGTGCGGCCGGATGGCGGAAACCTTCGCCGATGCCGGCGCCCGCACGGTGATCGTCGGACGGAACGCGGAGAAGGGCGGTGCCGTCGTCACGCGGATCACCGGGCTCGGCGGTGTCGCCCGGTTTGCGTCGTGCGATGCCACCGACCG
>JANPDB010000598.1:0-5745 GCA_031431255.1 Acidimicrobiia bacterium
AGTCGTGACGAAGCAGATTCAGGTTTCGAAAGACGATCGGACGTGTTGCCAGCGCCGCCAGGCCTTCCGCTATCCGTGCGGTGGCGGGTAGGTCGTTGTTGACCGCCGCAGCCTCCACCGACGGGAACTCGACGATCAGGAGATAGGTGCCCGGGCGATCGCGGTCCTCGCAGATCCATACACCCACGACCGTGCGAGCGCCCTCGGTGTCCTTGAGCCACTGCTCGTGGAGCTTCATCAACTCGTCGTAGCTCGGGCTCTCGATCTCGATCAGCTGCATGTACGACATCGCGTCACTCAGCCTTCAAGGAGCTGCGAATCATTTCGCGCAGCTCGGGACCCGGCTCGTGTTGATGGGAAGCGATCGCGTGGGCAACCGCGGCGTCGAGGACCTCGTCTTCCTGCCCCGCAATGGTGAGGGTACATCCGCTCTCACTCGGAAAATCCCTGCAGTCGGCAATCATGCGCCCGGCCATATGACCCCCTCAGATGCGACCGAGTCACGGGCCCATTACCCGTTCTCGTCCGTAGTATGAGCTTGAAGACAGCGCCTGTCAATGAACTCGCAGGGGTGATGGTCGCGGTACTGAAGGGCGCATGATTGTGCACCCAGTTGCCCTGGGGGCGACCACGGCTACAACCATCGATTGGGCACCGCTCCAGAAAAGGGTCACGCAAGACCGTAGAGCGCGGCGCAGTTGTCCCAGAGCAGCTTGCGGAGCAATTCCGGGCTGAGGTCTTTTCGCTCCATCAGTTCTTCGATGGCATGCGGGAAGGGTCCGTCCTGGTGCGGATAGTCGGTGGAGATCACGATGCGGTCTTCGCCGACCCGCTCCGCCACGAGCGGCACGAAGGACTCGTCGATGTCGGCTCCGATCCAGCACTGGCGCCGGAAGTACTCGCTCGGTAGTGCGTCGAGGGCAACCGCTTCGCCTTTGCCATACTTGTGCCACTGGTCGTCGAGACGGTCGAGCCACCACGGGAGCCAACCGAGGTTGCCTTCGAGCAGGGCAACCTTCATCGTCGGAAAGCGCATCAGCACACCTCCGACGGCGAGAGCGCCAAAGGCCAGCATGAGCTCGACGCCGAATGCGGAGGCGTGATTGAGCGTGCGCTCGTTCGGCAGTCCGGTGAACCGGTTGCTCACGTAGTCCTTGGCCGCCGCACCGCTCGTGCCATGAAGACACATCGGTACGCCGAGCCGCTCGATCTCCGCCCACAGCACGTCGCACTCCGGTGAATGCATATTCCGACCGGCGAGCGGGATCGGAAGAAGGACAACGGCGAGAGCACCTCTTTCTACCGAGCGACGAGCCTCCGCCGCAGCGAGCTCGGGATCGTGCAGGCTGACGATGGCCGATGACTTCAAACGAGCTGGATCAGCGGCGCAGTAGTCATGAAGCCAGTCGTTGAACGATCGCGATATTGCGTCCGCGTGCGCGGCTTCGAGATCGTCGAGCGAAAGAACCATCGACGCAAACGTGCGAAACATCACGGCGACATCGATCCCTTCGGTGTCCATGGCGGCGAGCGTCGAGGACGCGTCGTAGCCGCAGGCCTTCGCATCGGCGTAGATGTCGTCATTGCGCCCGTGCAACGCAGCCTGCGCGGAAGCAACCGAGGAGGAACTCGCCCACGGGGGGATGGAGCGTGTCCCCGTAGGGGTCTTCACCGTCCACCAGGGAAATCCGGTCGGACCCCAGCCCTGGTACGTCGGGCCGATGTTGCGCCAGCGCTCATCGAGGTACTCGTCGAAGACTGCCGCCCCCTCGATGACGTGCAGATCGGAGTCCATCACTCGGAAGCCTTCGCGCATGGCAACAGATCGTAGGATCAGCCCCGTGGGAATGCAGAGTGGCGCGTCGGAGCCTTCCGGTCTGCGCCTGACCCATGCGGGCACCTTCGTCGACCTGGGGAACCAGGTTCGACTCTTCGTCCGCCAGTTCGGCAACCCGAGGGGTGTTCCGACCCTGTGGATGCACGGCGGCTCCGTCGAGGACTCGTCGATGATGACCCGAGACCTCGAACCGTTCTTCGACTCGTTGCGCGTCCTCATTCCCGACACCCGAGGTCACGGTCGTTCCAGCCGGTTCGAGACGAAGGCCGAGTACACATGGGCGGCGAAGTGTGCCGACATGGTCGAGCTCCTCGACACGCTTGGCATCGAGCGGGCGATCTGGGGTGGGAACTCGATGGGTGCGGCCCTGTCGCTGTGGGCGGGGGTTCACCATCCCGAACGCGTCATGGCGATCATCGACGTCAGCGGCCCTCCGGCTGCTACCACCGACGTCGAACGCCAATGGTGGGCCGAGCACCGCCCGTTGGTCGAGGCGCACGAGTTCGCGAAGTACTACGAAGCCAATGTGCTGCGACGTTCGGGCGCCGACGCTCTTTCGAAACTGAAGGCTCGACCGGAACGGTTCGCTGAGATCGTCGAGCATCTCGATCGTCACTCCGTGGCATCGTTCCTCGCGCTCCTCGACGAGACATTCGACCGTCCGGACTGGATCGACGCCTGCACGACCATTCGTTGTCCGACGCTCGTCATCGGGGGATCGACAGACACGTTTCCCGACCCCGAACAAACCAAGGCGGTCGCGGCACGCGTCGAGCGTTCGATGCTGCACATGGTGCAGGGCGGACCGCATTTCCCGAATCGCACCCACCGGCGCGAGGTTCAGACCGTCATCGCGCAGTTCCTCGAACGCATCGGGCAGGAGGATTGAGCTTGGCGCGCAAGACGACCCGTCGCTGATCGACGGCCGCTGCGCAGGACCACGTTGCTACGTTGGTCGGTTGACCATCAACGATCTCCTCGCGGGGCCCTCCTCGCGCACGGTGTTGCAACCTGAGCAACCTGGCGCACGCGGAGCGCAGTCTGTGGCAACCGCCCGACGGTCAGACCACGACGCTCGGATCCGGTTCGGCCACGACCACGTTCCAGCCACGGCGCAATGACAGAACTCGCACCAGTCCGACCACGACAACACCGGCGATCGCGACCGGCGTCCGCCGGAAATCAAATCGATCGCCGACGGCCACGACCACACCGCCGAGGATTGCCGCAGTTGCATAGATCTCCTTGCGAAGGATGATCGGGATCTCCCGGAGCAACACGTCGCGGATCACCCCACCTCCAACTCCCGCGATGACTCCGATACCGATGGATGCCAGCACACCGAGTCCGGAGCGGAGCGCCTTCTCCGTCCCGGCGACAGCGAACAGCCCGAGACCCAGCGCGTCGAGCGCAAGCAACGAGCGTCGAAGGCGTCGGACCCCACTCGCCCGGAAGAAGACCACCAGTGCCGCGGGGATCGGGGCGACGAGGTATCGCCAGTCCCGGAGCGCGACCGGAGGGGTGTCGCCGAGCAGGACGTCTCGGACGAACCCGCCACCGAGTGAGGTGACGCCGGCAATGACGACGACGCCGAAGAGATCGAGCCGCTTCGAGATCCCCGAGAGCGCACCTGCGGTGGCGAAGACAGCGATGCCGACGAGGTCGAGGACGAGGAGAAGCATCGAACGTTCCATTGCGCCTCCGACGGTAGTGGCGTGGGCCGTCGACCGACACGGAAGGTCGACCAGGCTGTCGCCGACCTTCGTGGCGTACCGGTACGGCCCGGTACAGCAGGTAGAAACGGTGGGATGTGCGACTGCCTGGTGGCGCTAGCTCCCTCGACGGATGGTCGGACGACCCTGTTCGCCAAGAACAGCGACCGGCCGTTCCACGAGGCGCAGGATCTCGTGTGGACGCCGCCGCGGCGAGATCGCGGTTCTGTCACCGCGACCCATGTGCCCATCGAGCCCCACCCGACCGACACGTTCGGGCATCTTTCCATCCAACCCCGGTGGATGTGGGGCGTGGAGGGCGGGGTGAACGAGGCGGGTGTGGCGATCGGCAACGAGCGGGTCACCACGACGCTCGACCCGCGGCTGTTCCCCGATGCACTGACCGGGATGGACCTGGTGCGGCTCGCCCTTGAACGCGCCGTCGACGCACCCGCTGCGGTCGAGGTCATCGTCGACCTCCTCGGGACGTACGGGCAGGGTGGAAGCGGGGAGGCCGACCGCCACGCCCCCTATTGGTCCAGCTTCTTGATCGCCGACGGCACGCGCGCATACAAGCTCGACACCAGCGGCCGTGCCTGGTTGGCGGAAGAGGTGACCGCCGTTGCAGCGATCAGCAACCGAACGTCGGTCGAGCCGTTCGACGCCGAGCATCGCCATCCACGCCAACCGGTCGAGACCCTCGTCGAGCCCCGCCTTACCTGCTCGCTGGCCACCGTCGCCATCCGACCGGTGACACTACGTGCACTTACCGACTGGCAGAAGTCGCACGAGCACCATGCAGACGCTCCCGGATGGAGCGTCTGCATGCATGTGTGCGACCGAGGGCACGAGCAGCGCACGACCGCGGCGTTCATCGCCGAGCTCCCCGGCGATGCCACGAAGGTTCGAGATGACGCCCGCCTGTGGGTGACCCTCGGGTCGCCGTGTCTCAGTGTTCGCGTGCCGGTGATCGTCGGCGAACCGGTCGGCGACATCCCGCGTTGGGAGCGGTTCGCCGCCCTCGGCCCCGAGCACCGTGAGCGCCTCGACGAGCTCGAAACCTGGCTTGCGGCCGAGCTGCAACCAGCAGCCGAGGCCTGGCGGGAAGTCTCCGCCACTCTCGACCAACTCGGGGTCTGAGGTTCAGGGTTCCATAGGACATGTTGCGCTCGGTCGCTCCAGGAGCGACCGGGCGCGACAACCCCCTCGGACTTACGCCATCCACCCGCCGTCGACGACGAACTCCGACCCTGTCGAGTACGAGCTCTCGTCTGACGCGAGGTACAGCACGAGTTGGGCGACCTCCACCGCCTCGGCGGTCCGTCCCATCGGAATGCGCTGCTTCACGTTGTCGCGCACGCCCGGAGCGATCGCGTCGTACGTCTCGAGCATGGCCGTCTCGATGTTCCCCGGGTGGACCGAATTGACGCGTACGCCGTGCGCCGCGAGTTCCTTCGCCGCCGCCTTCGTCATACCGCGCACAGCCCACTTGGTGGCGCCGTAGCCAATGAAGCCGGGCGTGCCTTCGAGGCCGGCGATCGATGAGATGTTGACGATCGACCCGGAACGCTGGGTGACCATCACCCGGGCGGCGGCCTGCATGCCGAGGAACACGCCGGTCTGATTGATGGCCACAACCTTCTCCCAGTCGGCCAGCGAGGTGTCGAGCACGCCGCCGCGAGGGAAGATGCCGGCGTTGTTGACGAGCACGTCGAGGCGTCCGTGCGTCTCCACGATCGACGCCACCACTGCAGCCCAGCCCGCCTCGCTCATCACGTCGTGGTGGAGATACGTACACGCAAAGCCGTCGGCCCGCAGCGCAGCCGCAGTGGCTTCGCCGTCGGCATCGAGCACGTCGCCGATAACAACAACGGCACCCTCGCGACAGAACAACCCCGCTTCGGACGCGCCCTGCCCGCGTGATCCACCGGTGATGAACGCGACCTTGCCGGCCAGGCGCCCGATCGCGTTCGATGCGGCACCGACCGCGCTCATACCCGGGCTCCGTTGTTCGGCGCTGCGCCACTCCGCTGCGCTTCACTGCTCGCA
The DNA here is from genome assembly GCA_031431255.1 of Acidimicrobiia bacterium. GTDB lineage: Bacteria > Actinomycetota > Acidimicrobiia > Acidimicrobiales > JANYDT01 > JANLQX01. The sequence goes on from JANPDB010000598.1 coordinate 5,599, forward strand.
ACACCATCACCGGGTCCACCATCAGCAGTCGGCGGTGGGGCTCCGCGGAGTGCTGCCCGGAGGACCGACACGGCCTCTTCCATCGCCGGTCCAGCAACGGGGAACAACGCCTGCATCCCGAAGAAGCCGTGGAAGCAGCCGTCGTAG
>JANPDB010000599.1:0-9630 GCA_031431255.1 Acidimicrobiia bacterium
CGACGATGCCGGCCTCGGCCGCAGCATCGACATGGTCCGCGCCGACGAGCGCCCCAGCAAGGTCCTGTCGACCGAGGCGATGCGTTCCTCCAAGGGCAAGTCGATCAAGGCCAAGACCAGCGGGCAGAAGCGCTACGTCGACGCCATCAACGAGAACATCATCACCGTGGGCATCGGACCGGCCGGTTCCGGCAAGAGCTATCTCGCCGTCGCCCTGGCGGTGCATGCGCTCGTCACCAAGCAGGTCGCCCGCATCATCTTGACCAGACCGGCGGTTGAAGCGGGGGAGAAGCTCGGCTTCCTGCCGGGCGATCTCATGGCCAAGATCGACCCCTACCTCCGTCCGCTCTACGACGCGCTCTACGACATGCTCGATCCCGAAGGCGCGGCGAAGCTGATCGAGAAGAGCGTCATCGAGGTCGCCCCTCTCGCGTTCATGCGGGGCCGCACCCTGAACAACAGCTTCATCATCCTCGACGAGGCCCAGAACACGACGCCCGAGCAGATGAAGATGTTCCTCACCCGCATCGGGTTCGGCTCCAAGGTCGTCATCACCGGCGACGTCACCCAGGTCGACCTTCGCGGCGAGCGATCCGGATTGGCCGGTCTCGAGAAGATCCTCGGCACCATCGAGGGTCTTTCGTTCGTGTACTTAACAAAGTCCGACGTTGTGCGCCATCGGATCGTCGCCGACATCGTGGATGCTTACGAGCGCAATGATGAACTGCAAAGCGCGCGGACGAAAGCCTCGCCATGATCGACCACAGTGTCCTGATCGGCGACGAATGCATGCGCGGAGCGTCCTCCGACGAAAGCCTCATCATGATCGAACGACGCGCAAGCGCCGGCCGACGTCGACCCCTCCGTTTGGAGCACCAACCATGAACGGCTCTCATCAACGCGGTGAACATCACCGCTTCTTCAACCCCGACAGGCAGTCATGAACATCGAAGTGTTTGTGGCCGACGAGCAGGTCGATCACCCGATCGACACCGACCGCTGGCTGCGCCTCGCGGTCCAAGTTCTCGCCGCTGAGGGTGTCGACCGCAACAACGAGGGCGTCGAGATGTCGCTGCTATTCGTCGACGAACCGTCGATCGCCGAGCTCAACCTCCAGTTCATGGGAAAGACCGGCCCGACCGACGTGCTCTCCTTTCCCATCGACGAGGAGGCCTCGCCCCGCCATATTCCGCCGCTCGCCATCGCCGCGCCGGTAGGCATGCCTCTCCCTGCCCGAGGCGATGACGACGACGAGGAGGAGCTTCCGCTCTTGCTCGGCGACGTCGTCGTGTGCCCGTCCTACGCCGCCACGAACGCCCCGGAGCATGCCTCCGACCATCACGACGGCACCCTCGACGACGAGATCGCGTTGCTCGTCGTGCACGGCATCCTTCACTTGCTCGGCATGGACCACATGGACGACGCAGAGGCCGAGTTGATGGAAGCCCGCGAGCAGGAGCTGCTCAGCCAGTTCCATCGATCGTCCAACTCGGTGCGGCCATGATCACGTGGTTCGCCGCGGCCGGTGCGTCCGAGGGCTCGGCATCCTTCGGTACGAGCCAGGTTGTCCAGATTCTGTTCGTCCTGTTCCTCGTGGTGTTCTCGGGGCTCCTCGCGTCGGCGGAGACCGCACTGACGAGGATGACGAAGATCCGGGCGTCGAGCCTCGCCGAGGACGGCCGACGCGGCGCAAAGGCCGTCGTACGCATCGTCGAGGCGCCGGAGAAGTTCATCAGCCCGCTGCTGCTGATCGTGCTGTTCTCCCACCTCACCATGTCGACCATCGTCGGTCTGCTCGTCGAGCCGGTCTTCGGTGCCTGGGGCGTCATCGTGGCGATCGTGCTCGAACTCGCGGTCATCTTCATCTTCAGCGAGCTCGGCCCCAAGAACTACGCACTGAAGAACACCGACAAGGTCTCCCTCGCCGTCGCTCCGTTCGTGCTGCGCCTCACCGGCTTTCCGCCGATCCGCCTCCTCACCCGCGGGCTCGTCGGAATCGGAAATATCCTCCTTCCCGGGCGTATCAACGACGCGCCGATCACGACGGAGCACGAGCTCCTCGCCTTTGCTGACGCCGCGCTCGACGACGACGTGATCGAGCATGGCGAGCGCGAGATGATCCACTCGGTCGTCGAGTTCGGCGACACGATCGTGCGCGAAGTCATGAAACCGAGAACCGACATGATCACGGTGTCGGCCGATAAAACGATCGAAGACGTGATGGACGTCGCCATCAGCGCCGGATACTCCCGTATCCCGGTGATCCGCGAGTCGAAGGACGACATCGCCGGAGTGGTCTATGCCAAGGACCTGATGCGTGCGCTGCGTGATGGGAAGCCGGACGCTCCGGTCGTGTCGATCGTGCGGCCCGCCCGCTTCTGCCCGGAATCCAAGCGGGTGAGCGAGCTGATGCGCGAGATGCAGAACCAGAAGTTCCACATGTGCGTCGTCCTCGACGAATACGGCGGCACCGCCGGCCTCGTCACCCTCGAGGACCTCATCGAGGAACTCGTCGGTGAGATCGTCGACGAGTACGACGTGGAAGAGGCACAGGTCCTCAAGCTCCCGAACGGTGACCACATCGTCACTGCCACGATGCTCATCGACGAGCTGAACGAACTGCTCGGAGTGGAGTGGCCGGCGGAGGACTGGGACTCGGTTGGAGGTCTGCTGTTCAACCAGCTCGGCCATGTCGCCCATGAGGGAGAAACCGTCAGTTACGAGCATCATCTTCTTCGCGCCGAGCGCGTCAAGGGCCGTCGCATCGGCCGGGTGCGTATCACCCACATCGGGACCGGCCACGACGACTTCGCCGCACTCGACACCGAGCAGTAGGACGATGTCCGGCTCCGAGGTGTCCGATCGGCCCGATCCGGCTGACCTCCCGGTGGGCGGCGCCCGGGCGGCCGACCCCGAGGCGGCGGGCGCCCGCGGGAGTTCGTTCCGCTCCGGGTTCGTGTCGTTCGTCGGACGTCCGAACGTCGGAAAGTCCACGCTGGTCAACGCCATCATCGGCACGAAGGTCTCGATCGTCTCGGACAAGGTGCAAACCACCCGCACCCAGATCCGCGGGATCCTCAACCGGCCCGACGCGCAGGTCATCTTCGTCGACACGCCGGGCATGATGCGTCCGCGGACGTTGCTCGGCGAGCGGACGAACGACGCCGCGACGTCATCGATCGGCGACGTCGATCTCGTGTGCGTCGTGCTCGATGCGACGATGCCCCTCGGCAAGGGCGACCGGTTCGTCGCCGCAAGAGCGCCGAAGTCGGCATTCCTCATCGTCAACAAGCTCGACGCCGCGAGTCGCGACGAGGTGCTCGCCATGCTGCGGACGTCGGGCGATTTCGAGTTCGCCGAGTACTTCCCCGTGTCCGCGGCAACAGGTGAAGGTGTCGACGTGCTCACCGAGGCGATCGTCAGCCGGATGCCCTTCGGCCCGGCGTTCTATCCGACCGACGTGTTCGCCGACATGTCCGAGACGTTCTGGGTGGCCGAGCTGGTCCGCGAGCAACTCCTCCACCACACCTCCGAAGAGCTTCCCCACTCGATCGCCTGCCGGGTCACCGACTGGGAGGAACGCGAAGGCAAGGGACCGTACGTGCGCGTAGAAGTCATCGTGGAGCGCGACTCGCAGAAGCCGATCGTCATCGGCAAGAACGGATCTGTGGTGAAGGCCGTCGGAACCGCGGTCCGCGCCCAACTCCCCGAGGGCGCGTACCTGGACCTGTTCGTGCGCGTCGACCGCGACTGGCAGCGCCGCCCGAAGGCCCTCGACCGCCTCGGCTACTGACCGCCTGAGCGCTCAGCCGCGGCCGACGAACCGCATGCGGGGTTGGTTGGCGCTGAGTTGTCGGGTTCGCGACGTCGTTTCGACGACACCTCGGCGCCAACTCGACACACGTGTGTCGTAGGTCGTATCTCGCCGAAAGGGGTCAGCCGCGGCCGACGAAACCGCCGGCGATGGTGAAGGTGGCGACGTCTCGGAGATAGCGGGGAGCGAGGTGGGCGCGGACGGCGTTGAGAGCGGTGTCGGCGGCGGCGCCGGCGTCGGCGCCACCGCCACGCTGGATCACGTCGAGATCGGCGATGGTCGCTTCGAGCGCGCGTCCGAGCTCGGTGTAGGCGCGCTCCACTTCGGCGGAGTCGGGAGGGGACGGCAGGTCGGGCAGGGCGCCGAGGGTCGCGCCTCGCTCGCGAACCCGAGCGGCCTCTTCGCCGGCCACTCCCTCGAGCGCCGCGGCCGCCGTTCGGAGAGTGGCGGTCATGTCGTTGTGCTCGAGCACGAGGTAGGAGTCGTAGACCGGGAGGGTCTGGCGGACCCCCTGGAGGATCGACTGCATCATCATCGCCGTGGCCACCGCCTTCTCGTTGGAGAGGAAGGGGATGAGTTCGTTGGTGATGCCGACGATGACGCCTTCGAGCATCCCGTCCATGCCGGGGTTGGTGTTCATGCAGGCGCTCCTGGGTAGCCGAGTAGTTGGGTGAAGGCAATGAGCGTGGGCATGCTCGGCTGGAGAATGTAGAGGTTCAAGAAGACCTCGTTCTCCTTCGCCACCCGTCGTTTCACCGCGTTGAGGACGGGTACGGAGATGTTCATGGTGCCGAACATCATGAAGTAGCCGAGCTCCTCCGGGGCGATGTCCCAGCCGGTGAGCTTGTTGTAATAGGCGAGGAAGCCCCCTTCATCGCGCGGGTGCGACATCACGGACGTGTTGCTCATGGAGTCCATCGCCACCATCCAGCCCAGGTCCTCGCGGGGGTCGCCGACACGGGAGTTCTCCCAGTCGATCAGCGCGGTGACCCGGCCGTTCTCGTAGAGGAAGTTCGCCGGATTGAAGTCGCCGTGGACGAGGACGAGCGGAAGCGGACGGGGCTTGTTGCGTCGCAGCGTGAGCGCGACGTCGAGCATCACCATCGCCGCCGGGTCGTAGGAGATCGAGGGATACGACGAGATGTAGTACTCAAAGGTCGTGTCCATGTAGGCGTCCCACGACGATGCGTCGATGCCGACGCCCCGGGGATCGCTCAATTGCCCGCCGACGTTGAGCTTGGCCGGCTCGGTCGTGTGGAGCTCGACGAGCACTTCGCAGAGGTGACGCATCACGTCGTCGGCCTGGTGGGCGTCGGGTCCCTCGTTGAAGAGGTCGCTCGTCTTGCCGCTGCCGTGCATCCGCTCGATGAGCATGGCCGCCTCGCCGAACACGTTGGTGTCCATCTCGGCGCCGTAGCTCCGGCTCACCGGGATCTTGGTGTGGGCCCGCACCGCTTCGATCAGCTGATGCTCGACCTCACGGCTGGTCTCGAGGATGGCAACAGCTTCGGGCGGGTTCTTGCGGAGGATGCAGGCGAGGGTCTCCTCTGCCCCGTTGCGCACGACGACGGCGTCGAAGCGGAACGTCTCGCGCGAGAAGCCGCCCGGTATGGGGGCGAAGCCTGAGACGGTGACCGAGTCGGCATCCGGCATCACCCGTTGCAGGAAACTGACGAGCTGTTGTTCCATCGACACTCCAGGCGCGTTGTGGGCCGGGGTATCGTGCCACACGTCACACGGTCTGCGCCTCCTCAGAAGATGGGGAATGGCTGGGCGATGCCGAACGACATCTGCCCCGAGAGCGCAAACGACTTGCGCTGACCGACCACGTGGTGGGTGACCATCGTCGCGTCGCGCCGGATGCGCTCGAATACGTTCGTTTCCATGATCGCTGCTGTGCCCGCCTCCTCGGCCAGTCGTTCGATCGCCGCCCGCGCCGTCTGAGCGACCCACACCACCGTCCGGGCGAGGGCCGCCCGCTGGTCGACGGAGGGCTGATCACCGGTTTCCAACGTGGACCAGACAGAACCGAGCGTGCGGTCGATCAGGCCATAACACGCGTCGAGATCGGCTTTCGCGGCAGCGATGGCAACCTGGGCCCGTGGTTCGTCCTTGAGCTTCGTCATCGTCGCGGACATCTTCGAGGTGCACAGTGTTTCGAACTCGTCGATGGCCCGCCGCAGCAGGCCGGTCGGCACGCCGGTGAGCTTCCCCCAGATCAGCCCGCGGTACGAATGCAGCGGTGGGTTCCCGGCGGGGACCTCGAACGGATTGAACGCGTGGGCGGACGGCACGAAGGCATCGGTCACCGAGTAGTCGTTGCTGCTCGTCCCGCGCAGCCCCGTGGTGTGCCAGACGTCGTGGACGACCGTGTCGGCCTTGGGCAGAATCACCGCGACATAGTGCGGCTTGCCGTCGACGAACTGCATCTCGCCGTTGACGGTGCCCAGACAACCACCGACCACGTGATCGGCATGGAGCACTCCGCTGCCGAAGGACCACCGTCCGGTCACCCGAAAACCGCCGTTGACGATCTCGGCGCGTCCAGCAGGGGACAGCCATCCCGCGGTGAGCAGATCGGGGTTGGCAAACAGCGCGCGGGCCACGGACTGATCGGGGAGGAGACTGGCGTAGAAGCCGCTATCGCAACAGATCATCGACACCCACCCGGTGGATCCGTCGTGGTACGCGAGTTCGTCGATCACCGCGACGATCTCGAGCGGAGACAGCTCCAGCCCACCGTGGTCGCGCAGGACCGGCATGCGGAACACGCCGACTGTGCGAAGCCCGTCGAGGACGCGAGGGGTGAGTCGGCGTTCGCGACTGATCTCGGCCGCATCGGCTTCGATCGTCGCCCCCAGCGCTCGGACGGCGTGGAGAAGGGCGAACCCTGGCGAGCGAAAGGTTTCGGTGCCGGCGTTCATCTGGTCTCCTGTGGTTGTTTCGTCGCCATGCATCGTCCCACCAATCCGAACGGCGCCGCGTTCGTCAGCTTCGCCGTTTCACCCCGCGCTGCGGGCTCGCTTCGAGCGGGTCGGCCGGCCAGTCGTGTTTCGGGTACCGACCGCGGAGCTCAGCGCGCACATGGGGATAGCCGACCTCCCAGAAACGCGCCAGGTCGTCAGTGATCGCTGCGGGACGCCCCGCCGGCGTGAGGAGCTCGACGACACACGCCGCCCCGTCCACCGTCGGCGACGAACGCGTACCGAGGAACTCCTGCAGCTTGGCCCGGATCGTCGGCCCGGCCCCGCCGGAGTAGTCGACGGCAACCTCGCGGCCGGTCGGGAGCGTCACCCGCTCGGGGGCGCGTCGGTCGAGCTCGTGGCGTTGCGCTCGGTCCATCAGCAGCGCCACGGCGTCGGCCGGGGAAACGCCGCGCATCGGGCGTCGGGCGCTCGCGGCGGCGAGGAGTGGCACGAGCCACTCCTGCACCGCACCGAGAAGGCCCGACGGTGAGAGGTCGGGCCACACCGACGCAGTACCCGCCAGCGCATCACCTCCGCCCAGCGAGTCGCGGGCGGCGAGCGAGTCGCGGGCGGCGACGAACGCCACCCTCGGCGCGACCGACTCCAGCGGACTGCCGCGCATCCAGCGGGCAATCGTGTCCTCGTCGAGGCGGGCGAGCACGGCGCTCGCAATGTCCTCCGGTGCGGGTAGGAACTCCGACCGGCTGAGCACGGCAGCGCCGAGACGAACCTCGCGCACTGTCTGGACTGTGCCGTCGAGCGCGTCTCCGTCGAGCTGTGTCGATATGGATGCGCTGAGCCGCGCGGCGTGGAGGAGCTCCACCTCGGCGGTGTCGACCGTAAGCGCGGAGAAGATGCGACCGCGTCGACGGTCGGCGTCGAGCTCGGTCGCCACGATCGCTACCGCGCCGCGGGCTGGATCATGCTCGCCGAGCTCGGCTTCGAGGCCGTCGGCGAAGCGGTAGCGCGCCGCGTTTGCGGGAAGTCGTGTGGCGATACGAGAGGGAAGAGCGAGGGAGAGGAGCCCGGCGACAGAGCGCACGGCGGTGTCGACCGGCACGGCCGGGATGAGGGGGAGGAGGCGCTGCGCGAGGCGTTCGGTGTCGTCGCGCGCTCCCCGGCCCGCCGGTTGGCCCAGCCCGGTGGCAAGGAGGGCTACCTGTTCGTCGAGCGGGATCGCCGACGCTCGTCGGTCGCTGGCCAGGAGGGCGACGAGGGCGATCGCTCGGCGCTGATCCGCCGGCCGAAGCGCCGACGCGCCGAGGACCACACGCGCCAGCGGTGCGCTGATCGGCATCGCCGCCAAGCGTCCGCCGATCGGCGTGACCGCACCGTCGGCGGCGATCGCCCCGAGCGACCGGAGGTTGGCCATGGCGGCGTCCCAAGCCGGTTCGGGTGGCGCGGTCACCCACGACAGCGCGTCCCGCGACCGCGCACCCCACACCGCCGATGCAAGCGCCACATCGGTGAGGTCGGCTCGTTCGATCTCAGGACGGTCGAACTCGTCGAGCGAGCGATGCTCGGTGGCCGACCAGAGAGCGATCGCCCGGCCGGCGGCGGTTCGCCCCGAGCGACCGGCCCGCTGCGTTGCGGTCGCCGCCGAGACTCTGAGGGTGGCCAGGCGCGGAAGGCCGGTCGACACATCCGTCACGCTGCGACGGATGAGCCCCTGGTCGATGACCAGGCGCACACCAGGCAGGGTCAGTGACGTCTGGGCGACGTTTGTGGCGATCACCACGCGTCGTTCGCCCGGCTCCAGAGGACGGAGGGCGGCGGCGACCTCTGCCCTCGTACTGCCGCCGTGGAGGGGAACGACTCCGGTCGCCGGGTGCCGTCGACGGTCGAGCTCGCGGATCGCGGCATGCATCTCCGCTCGTCCGGGCACGAACACCAGCGCAGTGCCCGGTGTCGGCATCGTCGCCATCTCGCGCCCGACAATCTCCGCCGTCCGCTTGGCCATCTCGGCGACGAGGACCGGCTCCCACAGGCGCTCCACGGGGTACGCCCGGCCTTCGCTCCGCACCACGGGAGCGTCGAATGCCGCCGCCATTGTCGCGTCGTCGAGCGTGGCCGAGAGCAGCGCGATGCGCAGTTCCGGTCGCAGCGTTGCCCGGACATCGCGCAGCAACGCCATGGCGAGGTCGACGTCGAGACTTCGTTCGTGCACCTCGTCCAGCAGCACGGTCGAGACGTCGCCAAGCGTCGCGTCGCTCTGGAGCATGCGAACGAGCACGCCCTCCGTCATCACCGTCAGTTTCGTACGCGCGCTGACCTTGGTGTCCTCGCCGGTGCGCAGGCCGATGACCTCGCCGATCCGACCTCCGATCGTCTCGGCGAGGCGCTCGGCGGCCATCCGGGCGGCGAGTCGCCGGGGCTGGGTGAGCACGACCATCCCGCCCGCGGCGAACGGCGCATCGAGCACCGCCAGGGGCAGCCGGGTGGTCTTGCCGGCACCGGGTGGGGCCACGACGATCGCCGCGCCGACACCGGCCAGCGCGTCCAACACCTTGTCGGTGACGTGATCGATCGGGAAGCGATCGGGGTCGCCCGGCGGTCGAAACGGCACGCGTGTGACGATACGGGCACGGCTGGGCCCAAGGGCCCGAAACCGTGACTGACGTGGGGAAACGCACGGAGAACCATTAGCAGGTTCGCTGCGGATTGTTTCGGTTTCGCGAACAATTGTTGCGAATCGACTTCAGTTGAGGACCGTGCGCTACGATATTCGTACCCTAAGGGGGTGTTACGGATGAACAGAATCACTGTTCTCGACCCGTCGCTCGATGCTCGCCTTCGCCGGCGGGCCCAGGAGATCACCGAGCAGGAGCTCACGATCTACCGCCAACGAAC
>JANPDB010000600.1:0-4730 GCA_031431255.1 Acidimicrobiia bacterium
GTTGATCCCCTCGAGGGCGACGAGATCGCCGAAGTCTTTCGTCACCGCGGTCGTCTTGAGCACGCCCCCACGCTACCGGCCGAACCGATCCACCCCTACGATCGAGTTCGTGGTCGTCCGAATCGCTACGTGGAACGTCGGGCATCGCTTCGGTGAGCACGAGCGCCGACTCGTGGCGCTCGTCGAGACACTCCGCGAGGAACAGCCCGACATCGTGTGCCTTCAGGAAGTCTGGGCCATGGAGGGCGGCGCCGATCAGGTCGACTTGATCAGCCAGGCGCTGGGCTGGCATTCCGCTCGAACACCGACGATCTTCTGGCGCGGTCAGTCGTTCGGCAACGCCGTCCTCTCGCGGTGGCCGCTCCTCGGTTCCGAGACCATCGAGCTGGTCGACGCGCGTGGTGAGCGGACACCCCGCACGGCCATGTTCGCATCGGTCGATTCACCCCACGGCGTGATCACCAGCGTCTCCACCCACTTCGAGCATCGCTTCGACCGATCGGCGACTCGAGTGGCGCAGGCCGAGCAACTATGCGCACATATCGTCGAGCGACGACCTGACCCCGAGACGGCGTTCCCTGTGGTGGTCGGCGGCGACTTGAATGCGATGCCCGACAGTGACGAGATCCGCATGCTGACTGGGCGGCGGACCCCGCCGCAACGAGGCCTCGTCCTCACCGATGCATGGGAGACGGCAGGTGACGACTCCCCCGGGTACACCTGGTCACGGCGTAATCCCCATCTCGCCGACGCGACCTGGCCGAACCGTCGGCTCGACTATGTGCTCGTCTCGTGGCCCCGTCCGAAAGGGGTGGGCGTACCGATCAGCGCCAGTCTCCTGGGGACAACGCCCCGCAATGGCGTGGTTCCATCAGATCACTTCGGCGTTCTCGTGGAGCTCCGTACGAGTTGATCGGCCGCGGAGTTCGGATCGGCGCGCTCACCAGCGTCCGCGGTGGACCATTTCCTCGAGCGGCCGGCGTGGACGACGAGACGGACTCCCCTCACGACCGACCAGCTTCGCCGAGTCCGTCGGATGTCCGATGGCCACCGCTCCGATTGGGCGCACACCGGCGGGGACACCGAGCTCGGCGAGGAGTTCGTTCTCGGAACGGAAGATGCCGAAGAACAGCGCGCCCAGACCGGCGTCGACCACGGCGTAGAGCAAGGCCATCGCCGCCATGCCCGCATCAACATCCCAGTACGGCACCGGCCACCGGTCGGCCCTCTCGCCGAGCCCTGAATGCGCCTTGTCGGCCTCGGCGTAGCGATCCACGTAGGCGCGTCGGTCAGCCATCGGCAAGACGATCACCGGGGCGCGAAGAAGGCCAGGCCACCGAAACGCCGACCGCTCCGCGGCCGGCAGCGTGCGATCCCAGAACAACGATGTCTGTTCGGGGCCGACGAGGACAACCCAGTCGAGTCCCTGTGTGAACCCGGCGCTCGGAGTGCGTCGCGCATCGTCGAGCACACTCAGGAGCGTCTCTTCGTCGATCGGCTCGGCGGTGAAATCCCGCACCATCTTTCGACCGCGGACCAGATCGGACCACTCCATCAGGTCGCCGAAGTCCGCAGGCCTGCCGCCAGGTTGGACATCACAGAACTCACTTCGCGACCGAGACGAGTTGAAGCACCATCACGAGGGTGTCGGTGCCCAACACCGGCGGCGAGCCGTCGGGGCCGAACCCATCCGCCGGCGGGATCACGATCTCGCGAATCCCGCCCGCCTTCATGCCAAGAAGCCCCTTCTCCAGGCCGGGAAGGAGTCGGCCCTTGCCGAGCCGGCTCAGCGCGAGTGGCTGCTCGCCGCGCTTCCATGACGAGACGTCGAGAAGCTCGCCCGTGCGCCAAAGGTACAGAGCGAAGCGCACGTAGGGTCTGGTCCCCTTCTTGACCTCGGCTCCCGTGCCGACCACACGATCGACGATCCTGAACGTCGACGGCGCCTTACCCGTTGTGGCGACAGTGGGAATTGCACCGGGGGGCGACGGGAGTGCAGCGAGATCTTTGGCCGAAAGCGGTGGCGGGGGAAGATCGGCCGGGTCCTCCAGCTCGGCGACCGACGGGGGCAGCCCGACCGTCGCATCAGTCGGGCCGTAGGCGATGACGATGATCTCCTCGTCCCGTAGCGGCACGGTGTCGGCATCACCCGAGACAACCGTCGGAGCCTTCACCGTCTTCGATGACCAGGTCAGGGTGCGGATGACGGCCTTCTTTCCCTGACATCTCCCCCCGGCCGTGAGCTTCTTGTTCGGAAGGACCAGCGACGATGACGTAAGGGTGATCTTGGAGACGGCGAGGAACTTCCCGAGCACCGCGTTCTTCCCGGCCGCCGCGTCTTCGAACGGGTGGACGTGGATCAAGCCGTCGCCGTGCGTATGAATGCCGAGGGGATCGTCTCCGGGGACGATCGCAGGCTCCCAGGTGCCGCAGTTCCATACCCCGAAGGCCAGATGCCAGTGGTCCCCAACCTTCGGACCTGCGCTTTGCGCAGCCACAGGCTGACCGGTCAAGAGCATCATCGCGACCACGGCCGCAGCGACCCGATGGCGAAGACGGCAACGGGAATCGGGAAGACGGCCGACAGACATGGCCCTGACGCTACCGACCAACGAGAAGGGGCACGAACGGGCGAGAGTGCAGCCTCGGTCGCATCCTGCGCGACTTGGCTGCACTCTCCCGGGAGTTTCTCTAGTTGCGGCCGCCCGCGACCTCCTCCACTCTGCCCCATTGCTGCGGCGAGCTAGCTCAGTTGGAGCCGCCCGCAGCGTCCTCCACTCTCTGCTTGCCGGCCGAGATCCACGGCATCATCGCCCGCAGCTCGGAGCCGGTCTTCTCGATCGGGTGGGCCTTGCCCTTGGCGCGCAGCGCGTTGAAGCTGGGCGAGCCGGCCTTGTAGTCACCGATGAACTCCTTGGTGAACTCGCCGCTGGTGATCTCTGCGAGGATCTTCTTCATCTCAGCCTTGGTCGCATCGGTGATGATGCGCGGGCCTCGGGTGAGGTCGCCGTATTCCGCAGTCGTCGAGATGGAATAGCGCATGCCGCTGATGCCCTGCTCGTACATGAGGTCGACGATGAGCTTCACTTCGTGAAGGCACTCGAAGTACGCCATCTCGGGCTGATAGCCCGCCTCGACGAGGGTCTCGAATCCGGCCTGGACGAGCGAGGTGAGTCCGCCGCACAGCACAACCTGCTCACCGAAGAGGTCCGTCTCGGTCTCCTCCGCGAAGGTCGTCTCGATCACGCCGGCGCGAGCGCCACCGATGGCGTAGGCGTAGCTGAGGGCCTTGGCCTTCGCCGAGCCCGACGCGTCCTGGTGGATTGCGATGAGGGCGGGCACGCCGCCGCCCTCGGTGTAGGTGCGGCGCACCAGGTGGCCCGGGCCCTTCGGAGCGATCATGATCACGTCGATGTCGGCGGCCGGCTTCACGAGCTCGAAGCGCACGTTCAGGCCGTGGGCGAAGGCGACGGCCTCACCGGCGCTGAGGTTCGGGGCGACATCGCGGTCGAAGACCTCGGCGATATCGGTGTCGGGAAGGGTGATCATCACGAGATCGGCCCACTTCGATGCGTCGCCCATGCTCATGACCCTGAGGCCCGCGGCCTCGGCCTTGGCCTTGGAGGACGAGCCGTCGCGCAGACCGACGACGACGTCGACGCCCGACTCTTTCAAATTCAGCGCGTGGGCGTGGCCCTGGCTGCCGTATCCGAGGATGGCAACCTTGGTGCCAAGGATGACCGAGGGGTCAGCGTCTTTTTCGTAGTACACGGTGGCCATGAGAGAACTCCTTGAGAGGCGAAACGAGGTCTCCAATTCTGCCGGAAAGATGCTGATCCTCCTAGCGCCAATACTGCAGAGTGCTGATGCGTAGAATGCATCAGTGCCAGAGCTCGAGGACCTTCGCCTCACGGTCGCCGCCGCCGACCGATCCAACTTCGGGGCGGTCGCCCGCGACTCCCACGTGAGCCAGTCGACGGTTTCTCGTGCTGTCCAGCGCGTGGAGACCGCGATCGGCCGCGAGCTGTTCCGACGAGAGGGGCGAACCGTCACACCCGCACCGGAATCCGACGTGTTCGTCGAGGCGTTGCGAGCGCTCGTCGATGACTGGGACGCGCTCACCAAGCGGGCCCGGAGCACAGAGGTCACCGAGCTCTCTGTGTTCTGCACGGTCACGGCGAGCCAGCTCATCGCGCCATCACTGTTCGAACGATTTCGGCGCGCTCGACCCGATGTGCACGTCGATCTGCGCACCGGCCCCGCCGGCGCTGCCATTCCGGCCGTGCGCGACGGCTCGGTGGACACCGCCATCGCTCCCCTGCCGACCCGACTGCCGGCCGGACTGGTCGCCGTGCCAATGCAGACCACGCCGTTCGTCGCAGTGGCAACCAGCGATGTTCGGAGCATCACCGGGCAGCCCGTCCTGCTCTCGCGGCAGGGGCTATTGCGCGAGCTGTCGGAACGGTGGGTCCGTCGACATCTGGGAAACGACACCGAGATCCGGGAGGCCGAGACCAACGAAGAGATCCTCGCACTCGCGGCGATGGGTTCTGGAGTTGCCCTGATCCCGCGCCTGGTTGTCGATGCCTCACCGCTCAAGGGCCGCGTCCACGAGATTCAGATACCCGCCACCCTTCCAACCGTCACCGTCGGCCTCGTCGCGAAACGCCGAGCCGCCGGCTCCCAGCCGCTCGCCGACCTCTGGGCTCTCGCCTGAGAACGCCGCCACG
>JANPDB010000601.1:0-9501 GCA_031431255.1 Acidimicrobiia bacterium
CTGTTGCACACGCAGCGGCATGACGGCCCGGTCGCTCGGCCGTTTCCGGCCCCAGACACAGCTCATCGCGATGACTCCGGCCTTGCGCTGGTCGCGTCAGCGGCTCCAGTCGGGGGGTATGCAGTGCCTCGTGGTGGAAGAACGCAACACGATCGACGAGATCGTCTGGTTCGCCGTCGAGTCCTCCGAGAAGGCCGGGATCGTGCATCGGGGCGATGTCGTCGCCGTGCTTGCCGGTGCACCAGATACCGGTGAGGCGATCACCGACGTCCTGCGACTCGTCCGGGTGCGCTGACGCGGTGGGCGGCGAGCTGAGCGCTCGCCGGCTGCCGCAGATCAGGCCCTGTCTGCCGCACATCAGCTGAAATCGCCCGAAATCGAGGCGATTTCATCCGATGTGCGGCAGGAACCGCCCGATGTGCGGCAGGAACCGCCCGATGTGCGGCAGGAACCGCCCGATGTGCGGCAGGAACCGCCCGATGTGCGGCAGGAATCGGACGAAGTGAGGCGGTCTCAGCTGAGCGCGCGTCGGCCGCCGAGGTCGGCGAGGAGGTCGAACTCACGTCCACGGACAACGCGAAGGCCGAGCCAGAGTCCGGCCCGCCAGACGACGAGTGACCACAGGGTGGAGACGACGATCGCCACCACCATCAGCATCGGCATCGATGGGGTTGACCAGGCGAGGCCAACCGTAGCGATGATCGGCAGCGCCGACAGGCCGAGTGAGCAGATGCCGACGACGGCCATCACGCTGACGAGTCCCCCACGGCCAGCCGAGGCGCGGCGATTGGCGTGGGGGTTGCCGACGTCGGGTTGGCTGAACGGAGCGATGACCGAGACCACCGAACCGATGCCGAGTGGTAGGCCCCAGCAGGTCAACGACAGCACCACGATCAGGAAGAACGCTCGTATGCCGCCGTTGAGGATCGCCAGAACTCCGGCGGCCAGAATGGTCGGGACGATGAGGTTGGGTGTGGCCGCCACCCCGCGGGCGATGAGTTGCTGGCGGAGGGTGATGCCGGCTCCCTGATCGATCCAGAGCGACGCTGCGTCGGTGCCGAGCAGGTTGTTGGTGGCGTGAACACCGAACAACACGGCTATCGGCGCGCCGAGCACCGCCAGCTCGGTTCCTCCGGCGTAACGCATGGACTGCAGCAGAGCGAACACGGTGCCGATCACGACGGTGACGATCAGCGACGAACGCCGCTGCGGCGATCGGGCCAGGTAACGCAGATCCTTGGAGGCCATCACGACGGCTGGACTTGTCGCCCAGCGGCGGAGGGCGCGGGGGACGAGGGCCAGCGGGGAGTGGTCGCCCGATGCCCGGACGTGCACGACTCGCTCGCCGTCGACGAGCAGTCGGTCGAGACCGGAGAGCCACATACGGATCAAGACGATCGCTATGGCCAACCAGGGAAGCGTACGCAGCAGCGCGATGTCGACTCGGCCGGTCTGCAGTTCGGCCACGGCGACGCCGAGTTGGCCGGACGGGAGAATCCTCAGCCAGCGGATGATGTGGTTGCGGGTCGAGTCGTCGAAGAAGCGCACGGCCTGCGTGCCGAGGAACAGCGCCGCCGCCCCGAGCGACGCGAGGAGCATGGCCAGGTCCTTGCCGCGTCGTGAACGGCTCGCATAGGCGAGCGCGACGGCGAGCGCTCGTGAGGCACCGAGGCACAGGAGGAGCAGAGTCAGGGCAATGAGTAGTGCACCGACGAGCTGGAGTGGCCGGGCGGGCTGGCCGATGATCATCCCGGAGAGAGCGATCAGTGTTCCCACCGGGAGCATGCCGACGAGTGATCCGGCCACGAGGCCACGACGCATCTCCCGAGGGGTGAGCGGGAGCAAGGCGAGGCGGGTCGGGTCGAGCGATTCGTCGACGCCACCGACGAGCAGCGGGCCGAAGACCCAAATGGCGAAAAGGACGGTCGTGGTGACGACGACGTTGCCGAGCGATGGCGACGTCGCGATCGCCTGCGCCGGCACCGTTCGAATCGACCTCGCCAAGTTCGCCGCCGTGTAGATCGATCCGCCGAGTGAGGCGGCGAGGAACGCAATGGACCCGGCGGTCTTCCAACGCGACGTGAACATGGCGTTGCGGAGCAGGGTGAGCTTGAGGCTCACGAGGAGGCGGGCTGTGCTCACGGCCGCCGCGCCTCGGTGAGACCGATTGTCGATCGGGCGTCGGAGTCGGCGGACCCGACGGTGAGTAGCCACGCGAGGTCGTCATCAGGGCGGACGCCTCCGACGGCTTCGATGAAACGGTCCTCGAGCCGCATCCCGGTCGTGACGAAGTCGATGTCGCCCGCCGCCAGCACCTCGCCGCGGTGGAGGATCGCGACGTGGGAGCAGAGCTTCTCCACCGTGTCCATCACGTGGCTGGAGAGGACGATCGTTCCCCCGGCTCGTTGATACGCGCGCAGAACATCAAGCAGAGAACGAACGGAAATCGGGTCGACCGATTCGAATGGTTCATCGAGGATGAGTACGCCCGGCGCGTGCATCATGGCGGCGGCGAGTCCGATCTTCTTTCGCATTCCGGTGGAGTAGTCCGCCACCAATTCGTCGGCGTTCGCTGCGAAGCCGAGGATCTCCAGGAGATGGTCGGCCCGTCGTTGCACTTCTGCCGGTGGGATCTTGCGAATCAGGCCGCAGTAGCCGAGCAGTTCACGTCCCGACAGCCGTTCGAGGAGTCGAAGGTCGTCAGGTAGCGAACCTGTGATCGGGCGGATTGCCGCCGGATCAGGCCAGACGCTCCGGCCGAGGATCCCGATCGTCCCGCTGTCCGGAGCGGCGATGCCCATGACGGCGCGAAGCAGCGTCGTTTTTCCGGCGCCATTCGGACCGACGAGGCCGAAGAATACCCCCCGGGGCACGTCGAAGGACACGTCGGACAGGGCGACGCGCGACCCGAAGGCCTTTGCGACGCCCTGCACCGACACGGCCGTCATGAACCGGCTTTCGCCGATTTCGGGGCCTTCCGCCGGCGCGTTGCGACGAGTACCAGGGCGCCGCCCACCGAGAGCATCCAGCTGGCCGTCTGCAACTCGCGGTGCGAGTTGCTGCCGGTGAAGGCGACCGACGGAGCGGCCTCGATGTCGAACCCGAGCACGGAGGACATGTCGAACCCGAAGTCGGCGTCGAGTCGGCTCACCTGCAAACTGAACGAATCGAGCACGGTGGGAGTGGTCGGCTTGGCGAGCGGATCGACACCGCTGACCTTCACGGAAATCGTTCCGGGCGGGAGGCAGGCCATCCCGTACTTGCCGTTCGAATCGGTGATGGCGATGATCGTCCGGCCATCGGCGAGCGTGACCGTAACTGTTGCGTTCGGGATGCCCCGCTCGCGGTCGTCACGGATGCCGTTGCGGTTCCGGTCGGCGTAGACGTCGTCGCCAATCGACACGCACGGGATCGTCGTGGTCGTCAGAGCAACCGTTGTCGGAGCGACGGTCGTGGTCACCGCAAGCGTGGTCGTGACCGGGGTCGTGACGGGCGTGGTAGTGGTCGATGGCGGCACGACGGTGGGCGGCGGGAGCGAGCTTGAAGTCGTGGTCGTGTCGGGGATGGTTGTTGTTGTGGCGGGGATGGTTGTTGTGGTGGTGGCGGGGATGGTTGTTGTTGTTGTGGCGGGGATGGTTGTGGTGGTGGTGGTTGTTGTGGTGGTGGTGGTGGTGGTGGTGGTGGTGGTGGTTGTTGTTGTTGTTGTGGGCGGCGGGGGGTTGATGAACCCGACGTCGTACGAGTGGTCGTTCTGACCCGGCGCGCCGGTGGTCACGCTGATCCGTGCGTCGCCGGCGACGTCGAGCGTCGCGTCCGAGTCACGCTCGTCGATGCCTCCGGCCGGCGACGACGATGCGTTCGCCGTGGTCAGCAGGTAGCCGTTCGTGGTGATCGCTGACTGCGTCATAGGCACGACCACCGTGAACGTTCCGTAGGCCGTCATCGAAGTGAGTCCATAGCGCCGCGACGTGGTGGACGTGCCGGTTGCGTTGCTGAACAGGTAGTAGCCCTGTGAATCGGTCACCGCAGTGTCGATCACCGTGACGCCCGAACGCAGTTCCACGGTGACGCCGGCAAGCGGTGTCTCGCCGGCGTCTTGTACGCCGTCCTCGTCGGCATCAAGCCACACGCGGTCACCGATCTCGATGGGTGCGGCGTTGCAGAGCAGCTCGAGGTCGCCCAGGCCGCTGGCCTTGCCGAAGGTGCCGTTCCCCGGAGCGGCGCCGTACAGGAGTGCGCCGTTCAACCGGGCGCCGGAGGTGTTGGAGTACGTCTCCACGCCGCCCGTGTAGGTCGTTCGGGCACCGTCGGCCGGGTCGAACACGGTTGCGAGGACCGACGCCCCGAACGAAGCGACCGCCCCAGTAGTGGTTTCCTCGTGGACGCCGGGGTACGACTCGTCGAAGTAGAACTCGCCGCCGCCAGGGCCGGCTGTGGTGTTTGCGCCCGCGGTGGCCGGACTGAGGCCGTCATCTGCGTTGGATTCGAGGGTGAAGGTGGTTCCGTTCGCGCGTGCCCGCAGGAGATCGCCACCGGTCTGGTACTCCATGAACGTCGACGGCCCAAAGCTTGTCGGGCTCAGGTTGGAACGTCCGAAGCGATCACCGTTCCGGTCACGGAATCCCATGATCAACGCGCCCTGATTGTCGAAGTCGAGACCGGTCAACATCGGTTGGGGTTCGGAGTAACTCGTGCCGGCGAAGGGCGTCAGCGCGTCCGACCACGGGTGCCAGGCGCAGGTCGCCGGTGCCGAGGTCCACGTGACGGCGCAGCCTTTGACGAAATCGAGCGGGAAGGAGAGCGCGGTCGACCACGACGAGCCGTCGTACACCTCGATGCGTGCGCTGAGGTTCGCTGCCGTGCCGGACGAGGCGTCGCACGCCACGCCGACGTAGATCTTTCCGGCGCGCCACACGAGGCCGAAGGGCCGGGCATTCCCGGAGACGCAGGACCCCGTGGGGATCGCGATCGGCGAACCAACCGTGCCGCTCGCGGTCGAGACCGGATACACGGATCGGTTGTTGAGATTCACGACGTAGAGGGTCGACTCGTCGCCCGACAGATCCATGCCGCCGAGGCCCTGGGCGCCGACGACGCTGAATGCCTGATCGTCCTGGCTGGGCGAGGTGAGGGCGGTGAGGCCGCGAGCGGCGTTGGTCGCGGAGAACCCGACGTTCGGGATCGTGGCGAGAAGCGACGGTGAACCGGCGGACGGCGCTGCGTAGATCGCCCCGGCGCCGGCGGGCGTCAGGCCGGTGTGGCGTTTGACGTAGGCCGCCGCATAGATCGTCCCGTTGCTCGGCTTGCGGGCGAGACCCCACACCGAACCGATCTCACCGAGCGTGCCCCGGTTGGTCTGGGTCGGCGAGCCGCTGACGTTGGTCGGGAAGGTGAACAGGCCCGACTCGGGCGCTACGGTCCCGTCGCTGCTGTCGCCGTTCTTGAAGCACGACGTCGCCGCTGCCGGGTTCGTCTGACACCAGGCGGAGGGGTCGAACAAACCGACGTTCACGGTCGCCCCACCGTTGGCGAACGACGTGAGCGGCGTGCCTTTCGGCCCGACTTCGTATCCGGTCGGCTTGGTGACCTCGATGCGATACTGCGTCCCGTTGTCCGTCCCTGAAATGGAGAACGCCCCTACCGTCGGTGTCGCCAGTGAAGTCGCACTGCCGACGGTTGCCCCGGTGGCGTCGTAGACCGCGATGCTCACACCGCCGATGCCGGGCTCACCCGAACCCTGGATGCCATTGCCGTCCTGATCGTTGAAGATCACGCCCGTGATCGGTGACAGCGCCGCCGTCGCCGATGTCGATCCGCCGAGGAACGGAGCAACGAGCAACGGCGTGAAGAGCGCGATCGATGCGCCGACCCGGACGCCTGCCCGCAGAAGCGGCGGGAGGGTCCGAGTGGACACGTTGGTGCGGGGAGACGGGGACTGCGCCACGGGGAGGGCCTTTCGACAAACTGCTGGTCCCCGTGTTTCGGCTGTCCCCGCCTCCGGGTTGAGGGCATTCGCTCGGCCCCTCCCTATCGCCGCCGCCGCCGCCCGGGTCGTCGACCCTGCTCAGGAACGTGTGGAGGGTGGATCACCCGGACGGCCGGCGTGCCGTCCGGAGGTCCTCGAACAGCCGCTCGGCGCCGGCGTTGGGCAGCGCGTCCGCCCGGCGGATGGCCACGATCCCCCGTTCCGTCAGCGCCGCACCGGGGAGGCGGGTCAGCGGACTCGTCCCGGTCTCGGCGACGTCTTCGGGAAGCGCACACCAGCCGACGCCGAGACGGACCATCTGGCGCAGCACGTCGGGGTTTGAGGACTCTGCCACGACGTCCATCGACACGCCCCGACGGGCAAGGGCGGCGACGATGAGCTCACGGCTCTGCGATCCGCTCGGGTAGGCGACCCACGGGCCCCAGCGCGAGGGCGGCACCCGCTTGGGGGATCGTCCCGTCGCGTCGACGGCAGGGTAGACGTAGATGCCCTCATTGAACAGCGGCGTCGTCTCGAGGCGGCGACCGAGACGCAGGGTCACCGGGTTCGGCCCGACCACCACTGCCAGGTCGAGTTCGCCGGCGGCGACGCGCTCCGAAAGCGACATCGAGGCTTCGACCACGATGGTCACGTTGACCTCCGGGAACCTGGCGCGAAAGGCGGCGACGGCCGGTGCGAGCGATCCGAGCGCGGCGGTGTAGATCATTCCGAGACGGACCGCTCCGCGTTCGCCGGAGTGCAACTCGTGCAGTCGTCGGTCGAGATCACCGATGCCGCTCAGGATCTGTTCGGCCACGGTGAGCACTTCACCCAGTTCGGGCGTCGGTGTCCGGAGGCGGGACCGTCGGTCGAACAGGCGGACGCCGAGCCGCCGCTCGACCTCGGCGACGCCCTGGGAGAGGGCCGGCTGGGTCACCCCGAGACGGCGGGCCGCCTCCGACCACGTGTCCGCCCGGGCGGCCTCGCGTACATACAGCAGCTGGTGAACCGAGAGGTTGGGGAGTTCGCGCACGCCACAGTCTCCCAAAGGAATGCTTATGGTTCATTCGTTTGCCTGAGTAGATCCTTTGGTCAAGGCTGTCCGTCATGACTCCTGCCACCATCGCTCCTGCCACCGGCCGGCTCGGCATCCTCACCCCGGGCATGGGCGCCGTCGCCACCACCCTCTACGCCGGTGTGCTCGCCGCCCGACAGGGGCTCAACAAGCCGATCGGCTCGCTGACCCAGATGGCCCACATCCGCCTCGGAAAGCGTGAAGAGAACCGCAACCCGATGATCAAGGATTTCGTTCCCCTCGCCGGACTCGACGACATCGTGTTCGGTGGTTGGGATCCGATCTCGTCCAACGCCCTTGAAGCAGCCCGCACCGCCGGTGTCCTCTCGGGTGAGGATCTCGCCCCGTTGTCGCGCGAGCTCGAAGGCATCGTCGCCATGGATGCGGTGTTCGACCAGCGCTGGGTTTCGCGTCTCGACGGCAAGCGGGTCAAGACGGGGGAGTCAAAGTTCGATCTCGCCATGCAACTCATGGCCGACATGGAGCGGTTCAAGACCGAGAACAACTGCGACCGCCTGGTGATCGTGTGGTGCGGGTCGACCGAGGCGTACCAGGAGCCGACCGCGGTGCACGACACCATCGCGTCGTTCGAGGCCGGGCTCAAGGCCAGCGACCCCAACATCTCGCCGTCGCAGATCTATGCCTATGCCGCGCTGATGTCCGGTGTGCCCTACGCCAACGGTGCGCCGAACCTCACCGTCGACCTGCCGTGCATCGTCGCCCTCGCCGAGCGTCAGGGCGTGCCGATCTGCGGCAAGGACTTCAAGACCGGCCAGACGTTGATGAAGACGATCCTCGCCCCGGGATTCAAGGCCCGCATGCTCGGTCTGCGCGGCTGGTACTCCACCAACATCCTGGGCAACCGCGACGGTGAGGTGCTCGACGATCCGGAGAACTTCAAGTCGAAGGAAGTGTCCAAGCTCGGCGTGCTCGACACCATCTTCCAGCCCGAGGTGTACCCCGACCTCTACGGCAACGTCGATCACGTCGTGCGCATCAACTACTACCCGCCGCGTGGTGACAACAAGGAGGGCTGGGACGCCATCGACATCTTCGGGTGGATGGGCTACGAGATGCAGATCAAGGTGAACTTCCTCTGCCGCGACTCGATCCTCGCCGCGCCGATCGTGCTCGACCTTGCCCTGTTCATGGACCTCGCCATGCGGGCCGGCAAGGGTGGGCTCCAGGAGTGGCTGAGCTTCTACTTCAAGGCCCCGCAGTCGGAGAACCCGGCAGGTCCTGAGCACGACATCTTCATCCAGCAGATCAAGCTGAAAAACACCCTTCGCGAGTGGATGGGCGAGCAGCCCGTCACCCACACCGAAGGTTGATGACAGGCCAATCGGCCGCACGTCGAGCCGGCTGAGGCCGCGCATCCAGTTGACTGACGGTCCGCGTGTCCTCACTCGACGGTTGAGCGAAGGGCGCGGTCGTCGGGACGCCGGGTTCGCGGCGCTCGACGCAATGAAACCGCTGGCCGAGCTGATGCGAGTGCGAAAGTGGGCGACGTGACGTCGGTCGACGGGGAGCCATCGCTCGGCAACGTTGGACGGCCCGCCGGCGGGTCTGGATTTGCATGGCTGGGAGCAGCAACAGGGGCGCTGTACCTGGGCCTCGGGATCACTATCCCGACGCTTCCTCGGTTTGCCGAACGGTCGTTCGGCGCTTCGGGTGCCGACCTTGGTCTGCTGGCCGTGGCGTACACCCTTGGTGCGCTGTCGTGCCGTCCGGCGGTCGCATGGCTGGCGCAGCGGATTCGCCAGTCCACAAGCGCCGTGCTTGGCATGACGTTGGCAGCAGCATCGTTCGTTGCCCATATCGGTGCACATTCGCTCGTGCTTCTCGCGACCGCGCGATGCGTCTTCGCCGCCGGCGAGACGCTGGCCTTTCTCGGCATCACCAATCTGGTGACGACCCACGCAGTGGAGGGCCGACAGACGGAAGCTGCGTCGCACAATTCTGCTGCGCTCTTTGCCGGTATCGGACTGGGTCCTGTCATCGGTGATCGGTTGAGCCGCGAAGGGTCGTTCACCACTGCGTTTCTCCTGGCTGGCGCGTGTGCTGTTGTCGCCATCGGTTGCATCCGTCTTGCCCGGCGACATGTTCGTGATCCGGCGCTCGTTGCTCGGCGTGCAGAACATCAGGATGTTTCGCGGTTGCGGAGGTTGGGACTGCACCGAGGCGGATTGCGACCTGGAGTGGTGCTGGCGTGCGTCGTGATCGCGCAGGGCACCTGGTCACTCTTCCTCACGCCGTATGCCGACTCCGTCGGCGTCGGCGAAGTCGGAGCGCTGTTCTTCGTCTCGAGCATAGTGATCCTCCTGTTGCGAATCGTGGCTGCCAAGGTTCCGGCCCGAGTTGGCCTACGTCGGTCGGCGGCCTTCTCGGTGTGTGGTGTCTCAGCGGGCCTCGTCGCCCTCGGCGTGGTGCAGGGTCGAGTCGGGCTGTGGCTTTCGGTCGT
>JANPDB010000602.1:0-6037 GCA_031431255.1 Acidimicrobiia bacterium
AAGCCGGCATCGATGCGGGAGCTGGCCGCTCGGATTCGTTCCGTCGCCCGCCGCAAGCAGAGCATCGAGGCAGCAGCGAGAACGCAACAGGCCAGCCGTTCGGACTGGTCCACCGGCACAAACGCCGTTGCGCCCGAGTCAGAGCAGTCGACACGAACGCGCCGGTCACCCGCCGATCTTCCGGCCGATACCGCCCTCAGCATCGATTCACCGGCTCGGATCGTCACCATTGGCGGTCACTCGACCCAGCTGACCCGAACGGAATTCGCTCTGTTCCGCGAGCTTGCCAAACGCTCGAACTCCGTGGTTTCCCGAACCGATCTGCAGGCCGTGGTCTGGGGCCCGGAGTGGCATGGCGGGAGTCACCTCGTCGAAGTGCACATGTCGAACATCCGCCGGAAGCTGGCCGATATCGGGGCTGGCTGGCTGATACAGACGATCCGCGAAGTCGGTTACCGGATCCGGGCCGACATCACGATCTCCTGATCAGGCAGCAGCGGCGAGGAGAACCCACTCGGGTTCCGCAAGTGCCCGGCAAGGTTCAGGATGACGCGGTGGTCCCCATAACGGGACGCTGTGCGGCGGCCAGAATGGCGAGCTGGTCGAGGGCACCCGCCCCAACACCCTCCATACCGACGGCCCTGACGATCGTTTCCAACGCCAGGCAGTAGCGGCCCAGGCCGTCGACGCCGAGCACCACGGCAGGCGAGCCGAGCGTGTGCACCGCGCGGGCGAACGCTCCGGCGTCGCCCCTCGTGAAGGCGTCTCGTATGGCTTCGAGCCTTCCGGGCAGAAGAGAATCGAACAACTGGAGGGGGGCCGCGAACACGGCAGCGGGCTGGCTCGACGTCGACGGCTCTCCGCTCGACTCCGTCGGCCGCAGGTCGATGACCAATCCGGCGGCCTCGGCCGAACGAAGCGCCATGGTCCGACGGACGGCGCGGACAAGTTCAATTCTCGAGAACGGTTTGACCAAGACGAGATCAGCACCGGCAGCCAGGTAGCGGGACGAACTCACCGTCTCGACGTTCCCGGTGGCGACGATGATGACGCTGTCACGGGTGGTTTCGAAGAGCCGAAGTGCCCGCGAGAGGTCCGCGCCGTCGTGGGGCGACATCATCCCGTCGAGGATCACGAGGTCGTAGGGTTCGCTCCGGGCCAGCGCCAGCGCTTCTTCCGAATCGATCGTTGCATCACAGGTCTGGCAGATCGCATCGAGCGAGTGGGCCAGGAACTGCAATCCCTCCGGCGCGTCGTCCACGATCAACGCGCGCCTGATCGTGAGATCGACCTCAGGGTCGGCGATGGGCTGCGGGGAACTCGCCCGGACGGGGAGCGGCAGATCGACCTGCACCGTCGTGCCTGCGCTCCGCTCGACGCTGACGTCCACCCGCCCGTTGAGCGATTCGATCAACTCGCGTGCGATGAGCAATCCGAGCCCGCCCGTCGATCGGCGGTCGCCCGTTCGTTGCCGTCGATCCTGGCGCAACACGTTTCCGTCGGCTGATTGAGCGATCAGCCGCGAGCGGGCGAACGGGGGCATCCCGTCGCCTTCATCGCGGACGATGAATCGAACAACTCCATCGGCCAACTCACACGCGCGGATGGACAGGACGCCGTGATCCATCGCCTTCGCACCGTTGGTGGCAATGTTGGTGAGTATCTGATTGATCCGCCCGGAGTCACCGAATCGGAACACCGAACAGTCGTCGTCGATCGATGTGCGGACGGCGACGTTACGTCCCGAGACCCCTGAGACCACCGCGCCCACTTCACGCAGCAGCACGCGCAGGTCGAACACCGCAACGCTCGGCTGGACGTCCCGTCCCTCCAACTGGGCCACGTCGAGCACCTGCTGCACCGTCGACCGCAAACCGCTGCAGGCGTCGGCGAGCGCGTCCAGGAGAGGATCTGCGTCGGGTGAAGACTGCTCGTCGCGGAGTCGCTCGACAAGTCCGAAAATCCCGTGGAGAGACCCACGCACTTCGTGGGATGCGGTGTAGAGCAGCGCCGTCTTCTGGTCGTTCAGTCGCGACATGGTCAACAACTCGACGTCGTGACCTTCGCGCTTCGCACGAGTCGAACCCGCGTGGTTCGACAGAAGAACGCGCAACTTCGCTGCGGCGCTCATCGCACGAATCGGTCAGCGAGACCGGTCGGCACCATTGTCTTCGCCGTACGACAGTGAGTGATGAGCAACGTGGCGCCCTTGTGAAGAGGTAATGGTTGGAAACGTAGCACCGAGCTTGGCATTTCGCGGAGGAAAGAAACTGCTTTCCTGCTCACGAATTCCTCAAGATATCGGGCATCGTGGATTGGGAACCACTCGGAGGCGACCCGGAGCGCCACGCACGGAAAGCGCGAGATGATTCAGCCTTCAACTACCCCTCAGCGAGCAACACGTCGAGCTGATTGCTGGCGATCGATGAGATGAGTTCGACGACGTACGACATCTTCGGGCCGAGATCGCGAGAGCTTCCGATCTCGGAATGCAAGGTGCACCCTTCCCGATTGGCGGGCGCGAGCTATCGCGACCGGCCCGCAGGGAGGCCCGGTTGGTCTCGTTCGCCCTTTGCGTTCGACCCGGAGTCCGCGGCGCGCCGATTCGTTCGCGCGTCGATGAGCGGCACTCTGGACGGTGGTGCGGCGGGCATCACGTCCTTCGACATCGGCACCGACGCCCGGTAGGCGTCGAGGAGTCGCCCGACACCCCAGATCGACGCGCGAAAGAAGGCAAACGTCACGACGAAGCGCAGAGCGAGGTCACCAAGGTTGACCGACCCGTTCCCGAACTCGTCGATTGCGTTCGGACCCCACACCAACAGGGTCAGGGAAAGGCTCAGGGAAAGCCGGAGAAAAGGGGTCATCGACCCGATGCCCGGAACGGGGCGGCGAAAGCGCAAGCAGCCATGCGAACCTGACGCTCAGTTGGCAACGAGGTCAGGGCTGCGCGAGGCATCGCCAATGCGATCGTTGAGCAGCCGGAGCCAGAGCTCGTGCGTCGCCAGCTGCCCGTCGACACGTCCGACGGGAACCCCCGCGTCGAAGATCGCCGCCGGCGTGGTCGTCTCGGACATCCCGGTGACGGCAAGCGCTTGGAGGCCCCCGACCCCGCGAGCCCAAGCGCGGACATCCTCGGCCTTGCGCGTCGCCGAAACGGCACCCCATCGCATCGTCGGGCGCAGAGACGAGAGAGCGACGCGGCCCCAGGCGATGTCGTGGCATGCGAATCCGATGTCGACGGCGACCACGGTCGCCGTCGAGCGGCGGGCCCATTGCTCGCGTCGGTCAGCAAGTTCATCGATGACAGTGACGAGCTCACCACGGAAGCCGTCCGGGCGAGATGCTGTCGTGAGCAGTACGCACGTACTCGGGTCTTGGCGAAGGGCAATGGAAAGTGCCCGGGCGACACCGATGACGAGGCTGAGTTCGCCGACCACCGCGATGGTCGCGCCCGCTGAGGTGATCATTGCGGGTGGGGGTGTGACGTTGCCGAGAACCGCTCCGAGTGAGGTGTGCCCGTCGACATCCTCCGAGAGCCAACGGGATGGCACCCCAAGATCAGCGAGGGCCGCGGCAGACACCTCGTCGCCGCGCCGAATGGGCGCGAGACGCCGGGGACCGGGTTCGAACGGCATCGAAGCGAGCGACGGCACGAGGCCGGCGCGTTCGAACGCGGCGATGTCGACAACGTGTTCGTCGGAACCGGCCGGCCGAACCGCCCGGGTCGAGCTTCGCTTGCGGTCGATGCGAGTACGGCGTCCGAGGATGCGCCGAGGAGGCCGATCACCGGATCGATCGCCGGACGATGCTTCCGCCGAAGCACCGTCGCCGAGCCACCGGTCGAACCGGCCGTCGCGCGCAATCGGAGCGGCCGCCCGGTCGAGGACCGCGGAGAAGTCGTCGCTCGACGCTGCCGCTTGTCTGCGCCCGGGGCGAGCTGCGTGGCGCTCGGCAGCATCCGCGGCGGCGACGAGACCGGCGAGGGCTGGCGACGGATCGGCATCACCTGAAGACGCCGACGCGAAAGCCGTGGAAGGACGCACTCGGGATCGAACCCTCCGCCGGCTGATCGAGGCGGCGCCCGTCGCCGCGACGTCGTCTCCCGAGGCCGGGTCGGCCTGCGCCGCGCGATCGACACGGCGGGTCCGACGTTTCGCAACGGCTTTCGACTCCGCGCCCGCGACTTCCACGATCACTTCGAAGCTCTCGACGGCGAAGAACCCCGCGATCCCGCCGGAGCGGCACCGGTTCGCGCCGACGATCCTGGCGTCGGCACCGTGCTCGGTGCGCACTCGTTCGAGCAGTTCGCCGAGATCCTGTCCTTCGTACTTCCGGGTCTTTGTCATGGTCGATCTCCCATCGTGGTTCCTGCTCGTGCGGGTGTTCGTGCGGGTGTTCGTGCTGGTGTTTGCGCTGGTGTCGACGTTGACGGTCCGCTCCGAGGCAACGCGGGTGTCACGACGCACGTTTGGCCAAAGGGAACGCTCACGTCAGCACCAAGTGGTCGGACTGGACGACACCGACGGTCTCGATGGTCAGCCGCGATCCGAGCTCGGCATAGGCAAGCACAGGGGTGTCCGGCGCGGCGCTTCGGACAAGCTTGCGCATCGCCGGGCGCAGCGGACCACTGCAGACGATCACCGGTCGAACACCCCGGTTCTCGACCTCTTCGACGAGTGCCGCGATCGAAGCGACGATGCGCTCCAGGGCCGCCGCGTCACCGGTGAGGAAGGTCCCGTTCTCCCCGGAGCGAAGCCCTTCGAGAAGCGTGCGCTCGACGAGCGGGTCGAGAGTGATCACACTCAGTCGCGCATCATCGGCAAGGGGGACCGAGATGGCCGGACCCAGCGAAGCCCGAACGGCTTCGACCAGGGCCTCGGGGTCCTTCGTGACGCGGCCACGTTCGGAAAGCACTTCGAGGATGCGGATCAGGTCACGGATCGCAACTCCCTCTTCGAGCAGGCTCTGCAGGACGCGCTGCACCTCGGCGAGGGAGATCGACACCGCGGCGAGTTCCTCGGTGACCGCAGGGTCCGATGCCCGGACTCCGTCGACGAGCAGCTTCACGTCCTGCCGGCTGAGCAGACGCGATGCGTTCGTCCGAATGACCTCGGCCAGGTGCGTCGTGATCACCGAGCCGCGATCGATGACGGTCGAACCCGAAAGCTCGGCCTGCGACGCGAACTCCACAGGAATCCAGAACGCTTCCATGCCGAACACCGGGTCCGTCGTTGCCTGGCCGGGAATGTGCGGAGGGCACGGGCCGAGAAGAAGCGACACGCCGGGCGGAGCATCGCCCCGCCCCGCGGCCACGCCGTGGACCTTGATCTCATAGGTGTTGCCGCTGAGGGCCATCGAATCGCGTGTACGTACCGGCGGCAGAACGATGCCGAGCTCCATTGCGGTCTTGCGGCGCAGCGCCCGGACCCGATCGAGGAGATCACCTCCACGATTCGCGTCGACGAGGTCCATCAGCCCGTAGCCGATGTTGAGCTCGAGCGGTTCGATGCGCATGTCGCCGACGAGATCCGTTGGGGAGTCCGTGCGCACCGGTGGAGCATCGGCTTGAGTGGCTGCGGCCTTCTCGGCCGAGCGGGTCTTCGTGGCGCGGGAGGCCCCCACCCAAAGCGCGGCGGCGACGACCCAGAACGGAAGCTTGGGCAGACCGGGCATCAGAGAGATCGCGACAAGAGCGCCAGCGGCGATCTTCGCCGTCTTCGCATGGCGGCCGAACTGTTGCACCAGGTCGGTGCCGAGATCGTTCTCCGTTGCCGCTCGGGTGACGATGAGACCCGAGGCGATCGAGATCAGCAGAGCCGGAATCTGTGAGACCAGACCGTCGCCAACGGTCAGCAGCGAGTAGTGGTTGATCGCGTCATTGATCGTCATCCCGCGCTGCAGGACGCCGACCACGAACCCGCCGATGAGGTTGATGACGGTGATGATGATCGCCGCGATCGCATCGCCCTTCACGAACTTCGACGCGCCGTCCATTGCTCCGTAGAAGTCGGCCTCCGCGCCGACCTCACGACGT
>JANPDB010000603.1:0-4033 GCA_031431255.1 Acidimicrobiia bacterium
GGCGATCGATCGCGCCTCCTCTCTCGTGCCGGTGCTCCCGTCATCGGCGTCACGATCAAGATCTCCGAGGATGGAGAGGTATGCGCGCGAAGCAACGTGGTCTTCGCCGGCTACTGGGAGCAGCCCGAGGAAACCGGGAAGGCCATCAAGAACGGCTACTTCCACACCGGTGATGGCGGCTACCTCGACGGCGCCTATCTCGTGATCGCGGACCGCAAGAAGGACGTGATCATCTCCGGCGGCGAGAACGTGTCGTCGATCGAGGTCGAGGACTGTCTGTTCCAGCATCCGGCGATCGCCGAGTGCGCGGTGATCGGCGTGCCCGACGCGAAGTGGGGCGAGACCATCAAAGCCCTCGTGGTGCTGCGTGCTGGGGCGCCGGTCCCGACCGAGCGCGACGTGATCGACTTCTGCCGCTCGAAGATGGCGCACTTCAAGTGCCCGACGACGGTCGAGTTCCGCGACGCCCTCGCCCGCACGGCCACCGGCAAGCTGCAGAAGTTCAAGCTCCGCCAGCCCTACTGGGAGGGCCGCGACAAGTTCGTCAACTGACGGGCCGCCACCATGATCTCCGGATCACCGGCGCGCCAGAGGACGGTGAGGGTCACGCCGGTGATGAGCCAGCCGGCCGGACCCGTCGATGATCGGATGAGCGTGTCGTCGTAGTAGCCACCGATGGTGAACCACGACGCCGCGTCGGCGGGGTCGTACACATGATGGGCCTGCATGTACATCCGACAGGTTGCGTGGTCACCATCGACGGACACCATCGGGTTCGTCATGGAGTGCTGGGTTGCCGCGAGCCCGCTGAACAGCGGAACAACACCGCCCAACCACTGGTCCCGCGTCATCGTCGTCGCCCGCCCGCCGCTGTATGACGTGAAGTCGATCGCCACCGTGTCGGCGAAGATCGAGCGGTAGAGGGTGAAATCGCGCGTGTCGATGCCCACGGCGTAGCGATAGACCGTCTCGGCGACCGCGAGCTTGTCGTCGGCGCTCGTCACATCGCCTCCGCCAGGCGGGCGATCGATGCGGGAACGAACTCCGTGACCTGCACGCGGCTGATGCCCAGTTCATCGAGTGCCCGAAGGTTCTCGAGCACCTTGGCGGGGGAGCCGACGAACTGTCCGCAGAGATTGGACCCGAGCATGTCCCGCACGGGCGAAACCGTGGCGTCGTCGCCGACGGCGATCAACAGGAACAGCCCGATCGGGATGTCGGCGCGGACGGAGCGCACGTCGTCCACCATGCCCCGGAGCTCGTCGCGGGTCACCGACGCCAGGGCGGCGACATCGAGCGCGCCGCCTCGGGTCGTGCGGCCGAACTTCAGCTCGATCCGATCGACCAGGGGCGTGATGTTTCGCACCGTCCACGGGCCTCCGACGGATGCAACGAGCGGTATGGGATCCGATGGCACCGCCGAGAGCTTGGGAACGTCCATCGTGTAGTGCTCACCGCGGAAGGAGCACGCACCGGTGGTGAAGATGTCCCGCACGATGAGGAGTGCCTCGCGGTACATCCGCGCCCGAACCGGTCCGTCCGGGAACGTCTGTCCTGTGGCCAGCAGCTCCTGTTCCGTCCATCCGGCGCCGAGCCCGGCTTCGTACCGCCCGTTCGAGAGGCGCTGCATGGCGATGCTCGCCTGGGCGAACTCGAACGGTGAACGGAACAGGTTGTTGGCGAACGACGGCGCCAGGGTGACCCGCTCCGTGGCACAGGCCATGGCCGCGAGCGACACCCAGAGATGGGGGAAGACCTCTCGCAACCAGTAGTGATCCGAGCAGGTCACGCCGTCGAAGCCCTGCTGCTCGGCGAGCGCCGCGAACGCACCGGGTTCGTGACGGTTCGAGGTCAGGTTGGCGAAGAGCTCCATCGGCAGGTCCTGTTCGGGGAGGAAGGCACAGCGGTCGTCGGCTCACTGTATGCACGACTGCCGGTAAGACGGAAACTGAGGTCGACGAGTTCGTGACGGTTCCTCCATGTGAGCGCCGAGCGCCGGGTGACGTCCGATCCGGGTGGTTTCGCCGCGTTTGCAACCCAAATGCGACGCAACCGGATCCCGCCGACGGCGCCTCAATCGTCGTGCAGCAGCGGGAGAAGACGCCACTCGAATCCGATCGTCGCCAACGACCACGACCGCGCCGGACTCGAGGTCGGATTCGAGGTCGTCGAGATGGTCGAGGATGATCGTCGCCTGATCCTCGGCAGTGAGCGCGTGCCGCGATCGAAACAGAATCACCGACGGCGAGGGGCGCCTCAGCAGCGCAAGGAGTGCTCCGAAGTCGGTGTCACCGGACACGATCACCCCACCCTCCTGCGCCGCAAGCATCAAGAGCGCGTCGTCCTCCGCTCGCTCCAAGCCGAGCTCCAGAGTGTGCACCGCATCGTGCCCTCAATCACGAAGCAGGCCCGCCAGCCGCGGCGAACGGTTCTGGTCGATGAGGAACTTCACTCGATGAGGAACTTCACGCCGTCGGCTGCAACGGGATCTCACGATCCGCAACCGCGTCGGCAGCGAAGCGCAACGCAGCAGCGACGTCCTCGATCTCCAACGGCGGGAGTTCGTCGACGATCTGCGGTGCCGCCATTCCACCGGCGACCATGTTGACGACGGTCGCAACCGGAATTCGCAGACCGCGCAGACACGGCACGCCACCCATCACTGCGGGGGCGATGGTGATCCGGTCCATCTTATTCAGGATACTTCTTCTCGATCGCGGCGTCAGGCGAAGCGGATTCCAGAGCCCTCGGCTGCTGCCAGGCCGTCTGGCAGGTGTTTTGCAGCACCCCTGGCAAGGATCGAACCTGCGACACACGGTTTCAGACACCGCAGTCGGCGGCGTCGGAACGGCGGCCGACGCCGAGTCGGAGGCATGTCGCCGTAACCTGTTCCGGGTGGATGGCAACGCGAAACGACTCCAGCTGGCCGCCGGAGTGCTCGCGGTCCTGGGATCGGTCGGCGTGGTTCTCGGTGCTGCGCTCCCGTGGCTGGAGACGGGTCGCGTGCAACGGAGCGTGTTCACCATGGCGCGCATCGCCAGCGAGATCGGCGTGCTCGACACCTCAACCCGGCGAGCCGCCGTGACCATGCTGCTGTTCACCCCTGTCGTGGCCTCGGCGGTCGTGTTGCTCATCGGACTCGCCCGCCCGCGCGTCGCCGGTGCCGTTGCGCTGCCGCTCGGCGTGGCCGGGCTCGGTGCCGGGACGATCGGTACGAAGTTCTCCCCGAATCATCTGATCGGGCCCTATGTCTGTCAGGTCGCCGGGGCCGTGTGCCTCGTCGGGGCCTGGGGACTTGTGTTCCTGTCGACGCATGCCGAAGACCCCGTGATCACCAGTGGAGGTATCTCGTGAGCGATGGATCATCTGAACAGCCGGACCTCGGCGACGGCGACGGCGACGCGTCCGGGCGTCCGTCGATCGAGCCGGCCGGCCCGATCGGATGGGGACCCCCACCGACCACGGCAGCTCCGAGCGCGCTGAAGCGTCGCGCCGGGAGGATCGCCCTCGCCGTGATCGGTGTGCTCGGCATCGGGGCCGGGACCGCATTCGCGGTGACCCAGCTCACCGGTGGCGAGAAGTCGAACACGCCCGAGCAGGCCGTCGAGAGCTTCTACCGTGCGGTGGAGACCGGTGATTTCATCGGTCTGGCCAAGACCCTTGCTCCCGGTGAACGCGACGTGATGCTCGACTCGCTCGTGCCGCTCGTCAACGAGCTGAGCCGACTCGAGATCCTCGAGAAGGAATTCGATCTCGAGAAGGTCAAGGGCTACACGGCGAAGCTCTCGGACTACAAGGCCACCGCCACGTTGCTGCGTCCCGATCTGGCTGCGGTCAGGGTGACCGGCGGCAACCTGAACGCCACGTTCGATCCCAAGAACCTTCCGTTCGGCGACTTCCTGCGCGACCAGTTTGGCAAGCAGATCGACGAAGCCGAGGCCACCACCTCGTCGAGTTCGCTGTCCTTCGGTTCCGACGACAGCCCGATCGTCGTGCAGAAGGTCGGGAACCGCTGGTACCTCTCGGCGAACTA
>JANPDB010000604.1:0-6360 GCA_031431255.1 Acidimicrobiia bacterium
CGGGATGAGGTCGGCGAACGCGACCCACAGCGCGAGCACGCCGGCGAACGGCACCTGCACGCTGAGGAGGAAGATCCACGTGGTCAGCCCGGCGATCGCGCTGATGGCGAGGTTGCCGTTCACGTAGCCATTGACGGCCCGCGCGCAGAGGCGGCCCACGCGTTGTAATCGGAGTTGCGCATCGGGGTGGAGCACCCTGGTCATCGTCATCAGCAGGTGGTGGCCTTGCAGGAGCATGAGAAAGGTGAGCACGGCGATGGTGAGGACGGCGGCCACGATGGAGAACACGGCTCCAACCGTTCCGGCGGCGACACCGAGGACCTTGTCGGGCTCGAAGATCTTCTGCGCCCGGGCCTGGATCTCGTCGCTGTTCTTGTCGAGCCAGTCGTCGAGCTTGTAACGCTTCACCAGCTTGCCGGCGGGTCCCTTGCCGTTCTCGGCGTCACGGACGTATTGCGGCAGGTTGTTGGCGAACTGGGTTCCCTGCTCGGCCAGCGGGCGGATGAAGAGGTACGCGAGCCCGCTGATCGCCGCGAGTCCGAGAAGGAACACCACCGACACCGCCAGGGCGGGGCGCATGCGGAACCGACGCCTGAGGAAATTCACCGGTGGCGTGAGCACGACGGCGAAGAACGCAGCAACGAGGATCCAGGTGATGATCCGGGAAGTACGCGACAGGACCGTGATCGTCGCGGCGGTTGCCAGCACGAGTCCGATCGTCGTGATGATCGCGGCGACGGGGACGTTCTCGGTGAGGCGGCTGACTCGCCATCCATGGACCTCGTCGGAGGTGTCGGTCACTATGAGCGAGCCGTTCTCGGTGAGGGCAACGGTGAGGATCGGCTCGTCGGAGCTCTCCTCGCGTTCCGCCTTCGGCGGTGTCGGGTCCAGGTCGCTCACGTGATCACTCACCGCCGTCGAGCGTAGACCCCGTCCCTTGGCGCCGAGCGGCTCCGCGGCGCCCACCATCCGCCAGATCCATTCGCGCGACCACGACGGGTCGGAGGTGAAAGAATGACCGCCTCATGGGCCAGCTGATCACCGTCACCGAGAAGTCGAGCGCACGCCGCGACATCGTCCGCTTCGAGACGAATCGTGCCCTCACCGGCATGGGTCACGAGCGTTACACGTCGATCGAATCGGCCGAGGGGCCCCGCCCCCCCGACCTGCTTGCCCGACTCCTCTTCGCGCGAGGCGGTGTGTTGGCGGTGACCGTCCACGGCAATCAGGTGCTCGTCGAACTCGCCGCCGGCGGCACGACCGACGGCATGGCCGAGCTGATCGCCGATCTCTTCATCCACTACAAGCCGGGGGTCGTCCCCTCCCTGTAGTTCCGGGCCTACGTGCCGGGTCGCTCGCCCGCTGTGGAGGGGTGTGGGCGTCCTGTTCCCCCAGGTCCGTCGACTGCGACCAGCCGAACAGGCTCGCGGCGTTTCAGAATGTCCTGAGCAAGTGCGACCACGTCCACGGTCGAATCATGACTCAAGCGAGTTCTTCAGCGCTCGGTGCGGCGCTCAAGGTGGCGAGTGATTGGATGAGGTGATGAGTTTTGAGGCGGTGCTGTTTGATTTCAGCGACACGTTGTTCTGGCGAGATTCAGCAGAGCGTCTCGCAGTATTGCTCGCTGAGCGCGACACGGTCGTTGACGTTGCTGCTCTGTCTCGGGTGTGGGCCGAGGTGAAACGTGAAAGCGTTGCGTCAAGTGAGTTGGCGAAGCGCCGCGACTCTTCAGCCGAGGCACATCGCCGTTGTTGGTTGGACTTGCTTCGACCGTTCGACCGCCTTCATCCCGGTGCTGCCGAGGCGATCTATCTCGACCAGCCCAACCCCGCTGGATGGCATCCCTTCGACGACACCCTTGAGGTACTCAGTACGTTGTCGGCCCGCGGTATTCCGATCGGTGTGGTCAGCGACATCGGCTGGGATCTGAGACCAATCTTCAAGTACTTCGGTGCTGATGTTTTCGTCACGACTTGGGTGCTTTCTTACGAGCACGGAACGGAGAAGCCCGATCCGCATTTGTTCGAACTCGGCTGCCAGGGCTTGGGATCGGCGCCGGGCCGGACGCTGATGGTCGGCGATTCGGTAGAGAAGGACGCGGGCGCTGCTCGGGCGGGCCTCACGGCGTTGACGCTCCCCGCCTACTCCGGGATCGGTGACCGAGGGCTTCGCAACGCGCTCAAACTCATGGGCGCGTAGCGCTGCGTTCCTGCCCTGCCGTAGGGTTCTCCGTTGATGGAGGGCGTTCGGCGGGCGTGCGGAGCGATGGCGGAGCCTTACATCACGCTGTTCGGGAGCAGCGCCCAGGTGTACCCCGAAGACCTTGCGTTGATCACTCGCCACCTCTCGATTCGGCCCGGCGCGGTTCTCGACGTGGGCTGTGGGCCGGGTCACCTCACCGAACACTTGCGCTCGCTCGATGTCGACGCGATGGGCATCGACCTGGTGCCTCAATTCATCGACCACGCCCGCGTCGCCTATCCGGAGGGCCGATACGAGCTCGGCTCGTTCAACCAGCTTCCAGCGCCCAGCGGTTCCGTCGTCGGCGTCCTGGCTTGGTACTCGCTGATCCACGTGCCACCGGACGACATCGATGGCGTGCTTGTCGAATTGCGACGAGTGATGGCGAGGGACGGCACGCTGGTTGCGGGGTTCTTCGAAGGTAACGAGATCGAAGGTTTCGAGCACGCGGTCGCAACCGCGTACTACTGGCCGGTCGATGAGTTCTCCGCTCGGCTGCGCCTGGCGGGTTTCGTCGAGATAGAGCGTCATTTGCGGCCCGGCGTTCGAGAAGCCGGCCGTCGACCTCACGCAGCCGTGGTGGCAATCGCAAGCTGAGGCAGACCGGGCAACTCGTGCAACGATTCACGAATGAACCGGGTTGAAGAGTCGCTAGCGGGTGAGTGGGCGCTGCTTGATGCTGCTGTCCGGTCGAATGTGTCCGCCATCGACGGGTTGCTCCACCCGGACTTTGCCGAGCGCGGGCAGTCGGGCCTTTGGTGGACTCGCGAGGCAACGCTTGATGCTCTACCGAGCGAGGCATCGACCTACGAAAGGCCCGAGGTTCACGATGCCCACGCTGACGAGGTAGCTGATGGTGTCGTGCTCGTTGTGTACGTGAGTATTCGAGGAAATAGTTCAGTTGGCCGTTCATCGTTGTGGATGGAACACGATGGCCGCATGCGTATCCGATGGCATCAAGGGACGCCCATACCCGCTTCCTAGCCGGCGTTCAGCTCAACGAGCGAGGGCGTTCAGTAGGCCGAAACGGACGACTCGGCGGGCGGAATCGAGGAACCGATCAGGGCAGTGCCAATTCCTGGCAACACGGCGATTACGAGACGTGTGGAACCACGATTCGGTGGGTGCAATTCGTGAGATGGGCGGGCGTGTCGAACGCGTCGACTGGACAACCCAAACACTCGTTCCCTAGTCTGACGGGGTGGGTGCCGCCGCTCTTGCTCGATCCTCCGGGCCCGCTTCGGCGGTGCTCGAGGCCCTGCGCGAGCGCACCCGGCCGGTCAACCTCTCCGGCGAACGTCTCCTCCCGGTCCGAGACGACCTGGCGTCGCTGCTTCCCGGTGGCGGGTTGCGCCGGGGGAGTGTGGTGGAGATCGCCGCACCGTCGCTGCTGTTCGTCGCCATGGCCGAAGCGGTTCGAGTCGGTTCGTGGGCTGCGCTGGTCGGGCTACCTACCCTCGGTCTCGCCGCCGCTCGCGATCACGGCATCACCTTCGATCGACTTGCCGTGGTGGCGGCTCCGCCGGTCGATCTCGCAGCCACGGTGGTGGCGGCCCTCGTCGATGCGCTCGACCTGGTGGTCCTCGGCCCCGGAGTGGTGGGTCGAGCCGCCGACGCCCGGCGCCTCACCGCCCGAGCCCGCGAGCGCGAGTCGGTGCTGCTCGTCCACGGCCGCTGGCCCGAGGCGGTCGACCTGCGTCTCACCGTGGTCAGTCGACGCTTCGAGGGGATCGGGCAGGGCCACGGCCACCTGAGCGGCTGGAGTGTCGAGGTGGAAACCGATGGTCGCGGCGCGGCGGCCCGTCGGCGCCGCGGGCTCATCACGCTCGCCGGACCTGAGCTGGTTGAGCTGGCTGAGCCGGTCGCGACCCGGCCGACGCTCACGCCAGCACTCACGCCAGCACTCACGCCAATGGGTGCCCGAGGGTGACGCCCGATCGCACGCTGGTGGTGTGGTGTCCCGACTGGCCGGTGGTGGCGGCC
Organism: Acidimicrobiia bacterium; assembly: GCA_031431255.1. Lineage (GTDB taxonomy): Bacteria > Actinomycetota > Acidimicrobiia > Acidimicrobiales > JANYDT01 > JANLQX01. The sequence continues at coordinate 4,225 of JANPDB010000604.1, forward strand.
ATCCGCAGCGGCGACGCGCCGGGCGACATGCCGGTGGCAGTGTTCCGGGCCAACCGGGTGGTGGCCGCGTCGGCGCGGGCCCGGGCCGACGGGGTGCGGCGGGCCATGCGCCGCCGCGAGGCCCAGAGCCGCTGTCCCGATATCGAGATCGTCGACGACGATCCGGCCCGTGATGCCCGGCTCTTCGAACCGGTGGCGGCGATGGTCGACGCGTTCACCCCCCGCGTCGAGATCGTCCGGCCCGGCCATCTCCAGTTCGCCACCCGGGGTCCGTCGCGCTACTTCGGGGGTGACGCGATCCTCGCCGCCACCATCGCCGAGGCGATCACCGCGCTCGACCCGATCACCGCGCTCGACGTCCGGCTGGGGATCGCCGACGGACCCTTCGCGGCAGCGCTGGCGGCCCGCACGGCGGCGCCCGGAGCCGCTCGGGTCGTGGAGTCGGGTGACACCGCGTCATTCCTGCGGGGCTATCCCGTCGACGCCCTCGTGGCCGTAGAGGGCGGGCGAGCCGTCACCAGATCGGCGCGCGGGTCGCGTGGATCGCCGCGCGGACCGTCGGGTAGCGGTCGGAATCCAGGTGCGTCGATGACGCCCGGGTCGGCCAAGGGCACTGCAGCGCAGCGGAAGAGCGCAGCGCCAGGCAAGCAAGGTTCCGGCGGGGCCGGCCATCCGAGCGAGGCGAACGGGCTGGCGCTGATCGACATGGTGTCGCTCCTCCACCGCCTCGGCGTCCACACGCTTGCCGATCTCGCCGCGCTCCCGCACGACGACGTGCTGGCCCGGTTCGGTCCGATCGGTGAACACGCGTGGACCCTGGCCGCAGGGTTCGACCCCCGTGCCGTTCGTCCTCGGGTACCGCCGCCGGAGCTCACGGTGAGCATCGAGTGCGACCCGCCGCTGGAGCGCGTCGACACGGCGGCGTTCGTGGCCCGCGGTCTCGCCGACGATCTGTGCGAACGTCTCGCCTCGCACGGTGTCGCGTGCACCTGCATCGCCATCGAGGCGCGCGTCGACGACGGCTCTCCCGACGGGCGTATCGTCACCCGCCGATGGCGCCACGACCGGGCCGGGGTGTCGGGCGGCTTGACTCCTCAGGCCCTGGGGGAGCGGGTCCGGTGGCAGCTCGACGGATGGCTCCGGGGGGCGGCGGCTCTCGGACTGGCCGATCGTCTGGTCGGCGGGATCACCCACCTGCGGCTGGTCCCGGAGGAGGTCACGGCCGACACCGGCCGTCAACTGGCGCTGTGGGGCGGCGCCAGCGCCGCCGACGAGCGGGCAGCCCGGGCCTTTGCCCGCATCCAGGGTCTGCTCGGCCCGGAGGCGGTCTGCGCGCCCGTACGGGTGGGGGGCCGCCGTCCGGCTGAGATGGTCGCACTGGTGCCGTGGGGCGACGCTCGTGACGTGCCCGGGGCGGCGAACGCCGATCGCCCGTGGCCGGGGTCGCTGCCACCACCCCACCCCACCGTGGTGCCGCCACTGCCGGTGCCCGTCGACGTGCTCACCGCGGCGGGTGCGCCGGTGCGGGTGAGCCGTCGGGCGATGCTCGACGCGCCGCCGGTCACCGTCTGCCTCCCGGGAGAGTCGCCGTCACAGGTCACCGGCTGGGCCGGCCCGTGGCCGCTGGAGGAGCGGTGGTGGGACGTGCAGTCCGCCCGCCGCCAAGCCCGTCTGCAGCTGATCACCGAGTCCGGCCGCGCCCTCCTCGTCACCCTCGAATCCTCCACCTGGTGGCTCGAATCCTCCTGGGACTAACCGCGTCCCGGTGCGCTAGGAGAGAGGTTGCCCCCATATCCATTGGTGCTGCGCCGCTCGCTTCGCTCGACTGCTGGCAACACAGGTGACCCGTAGACATTGGGAGAGAGGTTGCCCCCATATATGGGGGCGAAACACCTCCGAACGTCGCTGGGAGGTGTTCAGCCGCATCGGTCGGCCTGCTCTGCGCCCGACCCGAGGTCGACCTGACCGGTCGGGTCGATGACCCTGTCGCGGGCCAAGTTGCGCTCGGCGCGGACACCACGTGGAATGGTCGGCACATGACGGATCCGGGGCGGCCCACACCTGACGACGAGGCGTCGTCGGACGAGCGAAGACGCCTTCTCGGCCCGCTGTTCTCCTCGCCGAACCGGCGCTCCG
>JANPDB010000605.1:0-2349 GCA_031431255.1 Acidimicrobiia bacterium
CGCTGGTCCTCCGGTCGCCGCAAGGCGCTGTGCCGGCGAGAACGAACCCAACAGAACCGGAGGAGGAGAACATCATGAGCAACGCGACCCCGGTCGTGACCATGCGCCAGCTTCTCGAAGCTGGCGTCCATTTCGGTCACCAAACCCGTCGTTGGAACCCGAAGATGAAGCGATTCATCCACTCGGCGCGCAACGACATCTACATCATCGATCTCAACCAGACCCTCACCAGGGTCGAGTCGGCCTACACCTACATTCGCGACCTCGTCGCCGGTGGTGGCTCGGTGCTTTTCGTGGGCACCAAGAAGCAGGCACAGGATCCGATCGCGACCTACGCCGCCCGGTGCGGGATGCCGTACATCAACGAGCGTTGGCTCGGTGGCATGCTCACGAACTTCAGCACGATCAGCACTCGAGTGAAGAAGATGCAGGACTACGAGCGCCAGCAAGCTGCCGGTGACTTTGCGAACATGCCGAAGAAGGAAGCGCTCATCAAGAGTCGCGAGCTCGAGAAGCTCCAGCGCAACCTCGGCGGTATCCGCGGTATGGCCAAGCTGCCCGACGCCATCTTCGTGCTCGACACGAAGAAGGAGCACATCGCCGTCACCGAAGCGAACAAGCTGAAGATGCCCGTTGTCGCCGTGGTCGACACCAACTGCGACCCCGACGTGATCGACTTCGTGATCCCGGGCAACGACGATGCGATCCGTGCGTCGAACCTGATGTGCCGCATCATCGCCGACGCGGTCGAGGAAGGGCGTTTCATCAACGCCCGTCGCAACGGCGGCCGCTCGACGGTCCCCGTGCTCGAGGTGTTCGACCCCGAAGCCGAGGCGCGTCGTTCCGACGCCCAGAACGAGGCCCGCCGACAGGCGGCGATCGCTCAACAGGCTCGCGAGGCCAAACTCCTCGCCGCAAAGGCGAAGGCTGACGAAGCGCCCGTGGCCCCGGCCACGGAGCCTGTGGCCGACGGCGAAGCCTCGGCGTAGTCGCCGGGTTTCGAATCACTCTCCGAATATCTCAGGGAACAGCCATGTCACAAATCAGTCCCAAAGACATCCAGTCACTGCGTCAGCTTGCCGGTGTCGGCATGATGGAAGCCAAGCGTGCCCTCGAAGCCGCGCAGGGCGACGTGCAGGCCGCGCTGAAGACCCTGCGTGAGCAAGGTCTCGCCAAGTCCTCCGAGCGCGCCGATCGCGAGAACAGCCAAGGCGCCATCGCCATCGGTCGGAGCGGGAATGCCACCGCGATTGCCCAGATCAAGTGCGAAACTGACTTCGTCGCCAAGTCAGCGAGCTTTGTTGCCCTCGTGCAGGGCATCGCAGACTCGGTCGCGGCCAAGGGCGAGGCCGGTGTCGCTGATCACCAGGCGGCTCTCGACCAGACCAAGATCTCCCTCAAGGAGAACATCGACCTCGGTCGGATGGTTCGCTTCGACGCCGCTCCGGGGGCCATCGTTGACACCTACCTGCACGTCCAGGCCGGACGTGGCGTCAACGCGACCATGGTCGAGCTCGTCGGTGGCAACGCCGAATTGGCCCACGACTTGGCGCTTCACATCGCCTTCGCCCGTCCGAAGTACCTCACCCGCGACGAGGTCCCGGCCGACGTCGTGGCCGCCGAGCGTGACACGCTGGAGCAGATCACCCGCAACGAAGGCAAGCCGGAAGCCGCCCTCCCGAAGATCGTCGAAGGACGGCTCAGTGGGTTCTTCAAGCAGATCTGCCTGCTCGAGCAGGAGTTCGCCAAGGACAACAAGCAGACGATCTCCGGGGTCCTCAACGGGGCCACGATCACCCGCTTCGCGCAGGTAGAGATCGGCTGAGCCTCAGCGAACCCATGTGACCCGTTCTGCGGGGCCGAAGCACCTTGACGTGACCCCGGTGCTTACGCCGGGGTCACGTCCGCGTCGGTGGCCCGGCTGCGCAGGCACTACCCTTCGTCGGCCGTGTTTCACGGTCCGCGCCCGACGCGAAGGAGTTGACCGACGATGACAACGAGTGACCCGACGAATCCGACGCGCGCCAAGTGGTCCCGGGTGCTGCTCAAACTTTCCGGTGAAGCGTTCGCCGATCGTGAGAACGGCGAGGCGATAGACGGTGTGGTGGTGGCCCGAATTGCCGGGGAGATCGCCGAAGCAAAGCAGGAGCTCGGAGTCGAGATAGCGATCGTCGTCGGCGGAGGGAACATCTGGCGGGGAGCGACGGGGGCCAATTCAGGTATCGATCGTGCGACCGCCGACTACATGGGGATGCTCGCGACGGTCATGAACGCACTAGCCCTCCAAGACGCCCTGGAGAAGGCCGGCGACCCGTCGCGGGTGCTCTCGGCGATACACATGTCGGAGAT
>JANPDB010000606.1:0-4783 GCA_031431255.1 Acidimicrobiia bacterium
CAGGACGGCGCCCAGTAGCCAGATCGTCGTGACCTGCGGTCGCAACGCGTTCTGCACAGCCACCCGAGCGTCGTTCGTCACCGAGAGGAGGACCTGTGCACCGGGATAGCGGTCGACGACCTTCTCGACCTGCGAGCGGAGCTCCACGATCTTCGAGTCGTGATCGGAGACCTTCGACGCCGACGAGATGTAGTAGGTCGAGTCGCGGTGGGCCGCCGCAAATGCAGGGAACAGGTAGACCTGCGGCTTGCGCCTTGACGCGGAGTCGAGCAGCTCATTCGGGAGGCGTCCCACGCCGACGATCGTGAGCTCGAGCGGCTCACCCGTCTTCGGGTCGGCGTTGCCGTCTTTGCCGAAGCCCTCCACGCGAACCAACCGCAACGATGTCACCTGGTCGCCGATCTTCCACCCGGTGACGCGCGATAGTTCCGGATTCACGATCACCTCCTCCGGTCGATCGGTCGCGGGCAACCGGCCCTTCAGCAGCCGAAGCGTCTCCACGCCCTCAGGTCCCGGCGATGAGATCAGCTTCCCGACGGCAGAACCGAAGGACAGGCGCGTGCCCTCACTGCCGTCTTCGTTGAGCTCATCGAGGTACACGCCGCCGATCCGCGTCGATCGCTCGACACCGGGAAGGTGCTCGATCTCGTCGAGGTAGGAGAGCGCTGCCGAGCGGCCCATCGCCAATTGATCACCGCTCACCAACACATCTGCTGAACGCCCGGACGCGAGTGCCCGGGGCAATGCGGTGTCGGTGCGCCGGGCATCCGCTGCGGCTGCCAGAGCGAAGCTCAATGCGAGACCGACCGCCAGGGCGAGGACCGTCCAGGAACGCCAATTGGATCGGAGCGTCGACCGGTACCGGTAGAGGACCGCTCTCACGTTGTCCGACCGTGCGTGCCCGGGCTGCGCACGAGGAGCAACCGACCGTTGTTCACGCATTCATTGAACAGGGACGGCGGCGCTTCGTGCCAGGGCGTGCGCCCCACCGGTCCGGGGTGTGCCAGCCACACCGGGGAAGCGCCGGGCTCCGCCCTTCTCGCTCCCCTCTTCATCGGCTCACGATAAGCCATGTCCACTACCTCCACTCGTTACGAACGCAGCGTCACCACCGTCTCGTGGATCCCGTCGGACCTCCTCGAAGGAATGGGGAAGATCGCGACTCGCATGAAGATGGCCCATCACGACCCGCCGCCGCCGATCTCGCTGGGCGCCGACATTCCCGCGACTCTCGAGGAGCTCCGCATCACCGACGGGTTTCGTTTCGCGAACCATCTCCGCGCCTTCATCGAGGTCGACGACTCCCATCGGATCGTCAACGCCGGCTACAGCGGCGGCGGCGTCATGGGAGCAACGACGGTAGGCCTCGCCGTTGGATCGATCACCGTTCCGGCCATCAGACTCGACGATCGTCGAAGCGAACCGGAGATCGGCGCCGACTACGTCCGCTTCACGCAGACCGTCGGGGGTCGAACCGGAGCACCGATGCCCAGGGCGGTGAAGCATCCGCCATTCGTCCAGTACCACGCCCCAATCGTGTGGACGACGCTCGAGCTCATCATCCGAACCGACGGTACCCATGAGGCGACATTCGTCGGGGCGTCCGGTTTTCCCCGTCATTGGCTGTTTGACGACTCGGGTTCGCTGGTGGCGAAAAGCAGTGTCGCGGAATACAAGAAATGGATGAGTGAGTCGTTCGGTCACCGCACGCCATGGGGTGACGAGGACTCGCCGACATTGGTCACCGCGGTCGAATCAGCCCTTGAGCGAGAGCTCCAGAGCGCGATCATGCGGGGAAGCCAGCGACCCGAGATTCGCCGAATCAGAGCAGGCGGCGCCCTCGTCGAGCAGGGTTCGTGCAGCGACGAACTCTTCCTGCTTCTCAACGGCGTTCTTGTTGTCGAGGTCGACGGCGAGAAGATCGCCGAGTTGGGGCCCGGTGCTGTCTTGGGCGAACGTGGCCTCCTGGAAGGTGGACACCGAACAGCGACACTGCGCGCCGTAACCGAGTGCAAGGTGGCCGCCGTGCCGGCCAATGACATCGACACCGTGCGGCTAGCCCGGCTCGCCGAGGGGCATCGCCGCGAGATCACCCACGGTCGCTGACGCAGCGGGAGCGGCGGGCTCGTCTCGCCCCTTCGAAGTCGGGTGCGCTACGTTCGAGACGCGACGGCCACGCGCGCCACGAACCGAACCGTGACCGACCCCGACCGGTCACCTGCGACGAAAGCGATTCACCTCATGGACATCTCCATCACCGACGAACAGGCGGAACTGCTCCGTGAAGTGCTCGACCGAACGATCCGTGACCTCCGCTACGAGATCTCCGACACCGACCGCCCTGACTTCAAACGGATGCTCAAGGCCCGGGAGGCCACCCTCCGGGAGCTGATCGCCCCTCTCGGTGGGACGCTTCCGGACGCACCCCTGAAGTCCTGAGAAGGGCCCCGTCCACGCGGGAAACATTGCTAGGTGGAGGGCACCGGTAGTGCCGTCCCTCGTCAAACAGACAACCACCGAACGGGGCGTTCCCTGCTAGGTCGTTCGACCTTTGCTGATGCCCCTCCTCAAGTTTCGCGATGGATTCCCGATACTTCTCTCGTGTACGGGAATGTGCTTGGAGCAGGACTGGTTGCCGCGCCGGCCACGCTCGCGTTCACGGGAGTAGGACAGACGTTCATGACGGTCACGGTTTCCGTCGCGGCGTCGGGCATCGTGTTGGGGGTCGCGCTGTTGCGGAGTTCGCGCGTGTCGTTGTTCCAGCCGCCGGCGGCGGACCACCCCTCGGGAAGCCCCCGCTAGCCAAACCGTTGTTCGTCCCATGACACCGGTCCCGTTCCGGTCCCTTAGCGGACTTCTGTCGCTCTTGTTTTTCGCGCTCGGCGGCGGGCTGCTGGTGATGTCTTCTCGGCGAGCGGTCAGTCACCGCGAGCGGCTTCTCCGTGAGGCAGGAGGCCATGCGCGTGCTCGGTCGACCGATCTTCTCGACCGGCTTGTCGCTCGCTCGATCCTTCTGACCGTTCTTGCGGCATTCGCCGGCATCTATCTCGATGTCGGGATCTCGTGGATCGGGGCGACGATGATCGGCGCCATGGTGACGAAGTTGACCATCGCCGAACTCCATCGGCGACGGGAGAACTTCGGTTCGGCGCCCCCCGGACTTCGCGTCTGCGCCGTGATGCCGATCCACAACGAGGATCCCGCCTACGCGGTGGCCGGCGTTGCGTCGATGCTCGCGCAGACCAGCCCCCTTCACCGGATCCATGTGGTCGATGACGGCTCAACCGACGGCGGCGCCGCGGCCGACGCAGTCCGCAGCCACCTCGAAGCGAATGCCGGTTCCGTCCAATGGGAGGTGACGGTCCTTGCCGTCAACGTCGGCAAGCGCCACGCACTTGCCCACGGCTTCGAGGCCGCGGTGGATGCCGACATCTTCCTCTGCGTCGACTCCGATACCGTCCTCCAGCCGGATGCCGTCGTCGAAGGTCTGCGGCCGTTCTCCGATCCGGGCGTTTCCGCAGTCGCCGGGCTCGTCTCGGCCCACAACCGCCGGCGGAACCTCCTCACGAGACTGATCGATCTGCGCTACGTGAGCGCCTTCCTTTCCGAGCGCGCCGCGTACTCGGCCTTCGGGGCCGTGCTGTGCTGCTGCGGTTCGCTCAGCTTCTACCGGGCCGAGGTCGTCAGGGCCAACCTCGACGACTTCCTCGGGCAGTACTTCCTCGGAAAGAGGGCGACCTTCGGTGACGACCGACGCCTGACCAACTACGCGCTTCGCTCCGGCAAGGTGGTGCTCGCCGAACGATCGCGCGCCGCCACGGCCGTTCCGGAGCGACTGTCGCACTACGTCCGTCAGCAGGTCCGCTGGAACAAGAGCTTCTTCCGAGAGTCCTTGTGGGTGCTTTCCACCTTCCCCATGCGTAGTGCGGCGTTCTGGCTCACCGTCGGCGAGGTGGCGATGTGGGTCGTCATGGGCGCCGCGCTCATCGTTGCCATAGCGCTCTATCCGATGCTCGGCCAGCTCACCCACGTCCGGGCCACGTTGGTGTTCGTCATGCTGGCCGCATGGGCTCGGAACTGCGCGTACTTGGAACACCGACGCGAGGGCGTCCTGCGTCGGGACCGGGCCTTCGTCTTCGCCATCGCTCCGATCTACGGACTCCTCCACATCTTCGTCCTGGTCCCCGTCAGGATCTACGCGCTCCTCACCCTCCGTCAGGGAAAGTGGGGCACGCGAGGAAAAGTCGAAGTCCGCCTCTGACCTGACCGAGAGAAACTCTGCCGACGTCAGCGCTCGAGACGACTGAGGGCGCCGTCGCACAGCTGCATGACCACGTTGACCATGTCGTCCCGGGTTGCCGCCGCTCCCCGCCCCCTGGCGTTCACTCCGTCGTCTGGATTGGCCTCGTCGTCAGACGATGCCGCGGCAAGTTGGGCCAACATGTCGCTCTCCATCGCCGCCGGCCGGGGGGACCCAACCGAGCTGCGGCATGCATCAGACGCGCCGAGCAGCTCCCACGCCGTCGATGGTTCATCGAGCCGAAGGGCGAGCAAAGCCACGTCTTCGAACAAGAACGCTAAGGCCCATTGATCGTCATAGGTCACGAACGCCTCGACCGCCTCGCGGTACGCGGCGCGGGCACCGTCGAGCTCACCGAGTGCTCGGCACGCGTTCGCCAGGTTGTGGTGACTGATGGCGACCATCCACCGATCACCGACCTCTTGGTTGAGGCGCATCGCCTCCTCGAACGACGCTTTGGCCTCGGCGGCACGCCCCTCGATG